>JBMOFG010000385.1:0-2434 GCA_049314415.1 Polymorphobacter sp. | reverse complement strand
CGGCTGCTGTTCCACAACCGGGCCTTCGAGCAGTGGTTCGGCCGCAGCGACAGCCGGCTTTTCGGCGGCAACGGCCTTTGCCTTGGCAGCCTTCTTGGGCTTGGCCGGAGCGTGGTCATGGTCATGATCGCAATCCGGGCCATGGACATGACCGGCATGACCATGATCGTGAACATGCGCCGTACCGGGGGTTTCGTCTTCATCCTCGATCGCAGCCTCAAGGTCGGCGCGCGTAACGCTGCGCTCGGTGATTTCAGCCTTGGCAAGCAGGAAGTCAACGACCTTGTCCTCATACAATGGCGCGCGCAACTGAGCAGCGGCCATCGCGTTTTCCTGGAAGAACTTAACGACTTTTTGCTGCTCGCCCGGATACTTAGCCGCTTCCTGCCCAATAAGGCGGTTCATTTCAGGCTGGCTTACGGTAATGCTGTTGCGCTGGCCGATCTCGCTGAGCAACAAGCCAAGGCGCACGCGGCGCTCGGCAATGCGGCGATAATCGCCACGCTCGGCTTCGATCTGAGTACGCGCCGTTGCCGGGTCGGCATCCTGACCGGCTTCCTGCTCGAGCTGGGCCCAGATCTGATCGAATTCGCCGTCGACCATCGCAGCCGGCACATCAAAATCATGACGCGCGGCCAACGTATCGAGCAGCTTGCGCTTCATATGGGTGCGGGTCAGCCCTGCCAACTCGGCATCAAGCTGGTCCTTGAGAATGTCTTTAAGCGCATCGATCGAATCGATACCGAACATCTTGGCAAATTCATCGTCGAACTTGGTTTCAACCGGCGTTTCCACGCCCTGCACGAGGCAGGTGAATTCAGCCGGCTTGCCCTTCAGATAGGCGACATTGTAATCGTCGGGGAAATGCACCTTCACAAGCTTGGTATCATTGGCCTTGGCGCCGACCAGCTGGTCTTCAAAGCCGGGGATGAGTTGGCCCGAGCCGATAGTGACGCGCATGGCGTCGCCCTTGCCGCCATCGAACACTTCCCCATCGACACGGCCTTCGAAATCGATGACCACGGTGTCACCGGTCTTTGCCTTGTACTTGGCGGAAGCCGGCTCGGTGCGCTGAGCCTGGCCACCAAGGCGCGCCAGTGCTTCCCCCATGGCGGCGCTGTTGTCGCCAACGATAAGCTTTTCGAGGCTCAGATCGTCGATCTTGAGATCCTCAACTGTCGGCAACACTTCGAGTGCGACCTTGAAGCCGATGTCGCTGCCTTCGGCGAGATCGCCTTCCAGATCGACTTGCGGCTGGTTGGCAGGACGCAGCTTGTGATCGGTCAGCAGTTGCTGGACACCGTCATTGACAGCTGCCTGCAGAGCTTCACCGCGGATCGCTTCGCCGTGCATCTTGCGCACCAGATTCGGCGGCACCTTGCCGGGACGAAAACCCGGCATCCGGATCGTCTTGGACACTTCGGCAAGCCGGGTATCGACACGCGCGGCGAGCGCGGCCGCCGGTATCACCAGCGAATATTCGCGGCGAAGGCCCTGGTTCAACGTTTCGGCGATCTGCATGTCTGTTTATCTCGTCTTTCCGGCTCGAATCGTCGGGCTTGCTGGTGC
This sequence comes from Polymorphobacter sp., assembly GCA_049314415.1. Lineage (GTDB taxonomy): Bacteria > Pseudomonadota > Alphaproteobacteria > Sphingomonadales > Sphingomonadaceae > Sandarakinorhabdus. The sequence continues at coordinate 865 of JBMOFG010000385.1, read as the reverse complement.
GGGCGAAGGGACTCGAACCCCCACGTCTTTCGACACTGGTACCTAAAACCAGCGCGTCTACCAATTCCGCCACGCCCGCTTAGGAGTGAACGGCGGGTCTATAGCAACACAATGGCCGGGCGCAAGGCTGGGTTTTGCCCCCACCGGGTCCTGACGTTTACGGTACCGCAAAAAACGCGAGCAGCACCACCGAATCGCTACCTCCCGGAGCCGATCCAGGCCCGCAAAACAAGCGAAACAAGCGCAACGCAGCCCACACCGGCGGCCCACAGCCCGAAAAACCAGAGCAAGCGCCGAGACATTAGGCTGGTGCCCGCCCGCGGCTAATGATAACCATCACGGCCGACCTTGCCGCGAAAAACCCAGTAGGAATAGGCCGTATAGCCGATAATGATCGGCAGCATGATCGCCACGCCAATCAACATGAAGATCTGGCTGTTCTCGGCAGTAGCCGCGGCATAAATGCTGATCCTGCCAGGCACCAGCCACGGAAACATCGACACGCCGAGCCCGATGAAGCTGAGCAAAAACAGCAGCAACGCCAGCACGAACGGCTGCACTTCCGCCCGGCGCGCCAGCGCCCGGACAAAGGCGATCGCGGTGATACCAACCAGAATCGGCACCGGTGCGGACAGATAAATCCCTGGGATTTCGAACCAGCGGCTGAAATAGTCGTGGTTGAGAAAGGGTGTCGCGAGACTGACGGCGCCGACCGCCACCAATGCCGCGATGCCAGTTACCCTTGCCAGGGCGAAAGCACGATCCTGCAACCCGTGTTCGGTACGGTAGATCAACCAGCATGTCCCGAGCAGTGCATAGCCTGCCACCAGCGAAAGACCGGTCAAAATCGAAAAATATGAAAGCC
>JBMOFG010000384.1:0-2435 GCA_049314415.1 Polymorphobacter sp. | reverse complement strand
ATGTGGTGGATGATACACAAAATGATAGTTAACGCCACCGGCACCAAACGGCCAACGCCATCGATGGTAAACACAGCCCCGTCGGACAGGTTGCGCCGCAGCAGCTGGATTTCGAGCCCGTCGCGAAACGATGCGCTGCCAAGCCCGAATTCATTGGCATAGCCTTCGATATCGATACCCATCGCGACAATATCATCGGCGACGCGCTGGCGGTTTTCCTCGACATAGGTTTGGGCGACCTGGTTCGAGCCGTCGAGAATGGTCTTCACCCGGTCCGAAAACCAGAATTGCACGCCGAACTGGAACAGCAGCGACGCAAAGATCACCACCAGCACCGTCGGCACCGCGGCGATGCCGGCAAACAATCCCACCAGCCGCACGTGCAACTGCGCCCCCGCCAGCCCGCGGCGCCGGTTGGTCAGCAGGATCGCCACGCGCCGGGCGATCAGCACGACCAGAGTCATCACCGGCAGCAGGTTGGCGACGAGCATCAGGGTGACCATCGGGGGCGACACGCCATTGGCCGGCGCGGCGCCGCCGGTCAGCAAGGCATAGCTTGTCCAGCCGAGCACGATGGTAAGCCCGGCAGCCGCAACTTCGAGGCGGGGATAAAAATCCACCCGCCGCACCCAGCGATTGAAGCGACGCCGCAACGACCGCCAACGTGCCGTTACCCGTGCCGCCGAAGCGCCGGATTGTGGTGAAGAGGATGCAAGTGCGCCGTTCATGCAATACCATCATACGCCATAAGCGTGACCAAAGAAACACACTGCGTTGCGGTGATGCGACATAAGCTTCGGTTTTGACGCCAGCGGGGCCAAATGTCCGTTGTGACCGCGATTCGGGTTGTTTCGGTCGCTCGCTGTGCACACGCCTGGCGGGCTGGTACGGCGCCGGGCTTAAGACAAAATGCGCTAAAGCCGGCGCGCCGCCACCGGATCGAGCCCGAGGTCGGTCAATTTTTTGCGCAATGTGTTGCGGTTGATGCCGAGCAAACGCGCCGCCTTCAACTGGTTCCCGCCGGTGGCATCGAGACAGGCGGCGATCAGCGGGCGCTCCACTTCGGCGAGCAGCCGTTCGTACACGCCATCAGGGGGCAGCCTGTCACCGAACCCGGCAAAATAGCGCGCAATATGACCGGCAGCGGATTCGGCCAGGCCCTGGCTCTCATCAACCGGTGGCGGCGCCGGCCGCACGCCCTGCGCCAGCCCGGCGGCAATGGCGGCGGCGCCGATCATGTCCCCGCGTTCGAGCACGGCGAGGCGGCGCATGAGATTTTCAAGTTCGCGGACATTCCCCGGCCAGTCATGCTGGCGCAGGGCTGCAACCGCATGGGCATCGAGCGTCTTGCGCGGTAGGCCTTCCTGCGCCGCGGTTTCGAGGAAATGCCGTGCCAGCGCCGGCACATCCTCGGCGCGGGCGCGCAGCGGCGGCAGATGCAGCGGCACGACGTTGAGGCGATAGTAGAGATCCTCGCGGAAGCGGCCGTTCCGCGTGAGCGCCAGCAGGTCCTGGTTGGTTGCCGACACGATGCGGACATCGGCGTGCTGGGCCCGCATGCCGCCGACGGTGGTGAACTCGCCGCTCTGCAACACGCGCAGCAGCCGCGTTTGTGCCTCGATCGGCATGTCGCCGATTTCATCGAGGAACAATGTGCCGCCCTGCGCCTGTTCGAATTTGCCGGCGGCACGTGCCGCAGCGCCGGTAAAGGCGCCGCGCTCATGGCCAAACAATTCGCTTTCGATCAACTCGCGTGGAATCGCCGCCATGTTGAGCGCGATGAACGGCCGGCTGGCGCGCGGTCCCATGTCATGGATGGCGCGTGCCACCAGTTCCTTGCCGGTACCGCTTTCGCCGAGCACCATCACCGTCAGGTCGTTGGGCACCACCCGGGCGATCAGGCGATAGACTTCCTGCATCGCCGCCGAGCGACCGATGAGCGGCGTGTCATCGCCGAAATCGCCTTCCTCACCGACCGCACTGGCTTCGAGCGCCGCGGCAACCGAGCGCGTCAATTCTTTGAGATCAAAAGGTTTTGGCAGATAGTCGAACGCGCCCTGTTCGGTGGCGCGTACCGCCGTCGACAGGGTATTCTGGGCGCTCATCACGATCACCCGCAGCCCGGGCCGCAGTTCGAGCAATTTGGGAATAGTATCAAGCCCATTGGCATCGGGCAGGATGACATCGCTGATCACCACATCGCCGCGGCCTTCGGCGATCAACCGCACCAGGCCCGCGGCGGTTTCGGTGGCCAGCACCTGATAGCCGGCGCGCTGCATCGCCTGGCGCACGACGGTGCGGATGGCGGCATCGTCATCGGCGATGATGATTGTCGCGGTCACAAATTTCCTCCCGAAGGCGCGACCGGCAGCAGCACCCGGAAAATGCTGCGCGGCGGTTCGCCGGAACGTTCATATTCGATGACACCGCCATGA
>JBMOFG010000383.1:0-2435 GCA_049314415.1 Polymorphobacter sp. | reverse complement strand
GGCGGCATATTTTGCCGCCAAGCTGCGGTTGTTCACCGATGTTGTCGATGACGATGGCACGGCGGTGGTCTGGGCCGATGACGAGCCCTGGTCGGGCAGGGTCATCGCCGCCGCCCGGGCGCGCGGATTGAAGGTAATCAGCGTGGGCGCGGCCGGCGAAACGTTGACGCTGAAATCGCGTACCCCGACAGCGCTTGGCCAGACGCTGGTGGTGACCGCCGATGGACTCGACCACTGCATCGCCTTGCCGCTGATTGGTGGCTATCAGGCAGCCAATGCACTGGTCGCCGCAGGGCTGGTCATTGCCTGCGGCGGCGCGGTAGCGGCGACACTGGCCCAGTTGGCGCGGGTGCGACCGGTGCGCGGCCGGCTCGAACGCGCCGTCATCGCGCGCTCGGGCGCGCCAGTCTATGTCGATTATGCCCATACGCCCGATGCACTTGAGGCGGCAGCGGCGGCGCTGCGCCCGCACACGCGGGGCCGGCTCATTCTCGTTTTCGGCGCTGGCGGTGATCGCGATCAGGGAAAGCGGCCGCTGATGGGGGCTGCGGCGGTCGCCATCGCCGATCAGGTGATTGTCACTGATGACAATCCGCGTTCCGAAGACCCGGCTGCAATTCGTGCAGCCATACTCGCCGCTGCACCCGGTGCCAGCGAAGTCGCCGACCGCCGCGCCGCCATTGCCACAGCCATTGCCACCAGCGGCGGCGATGATGTCGTGCTCGTCGCCGGCAAGGGCCATGAACAGGGCCAAATTGTCGGCGCGCAGATATTGCCCTTTGACGATGTCCAGGTCGCGCGCGAGTGCGCCGCATGACGGCGCTATGGACCGGTACCGCGATCGCTGCCGCCACCGGCGGTGCGCTCTGTGGGGATTTTGTCGCCTCCGGCGTCACTTTCGACAGTCGCGAAGTCAGCGCGGGTGACCTGTTCATTGCCATGCAGGGTGAAGCCATGGATGGCCACCGTTTTGTGCCACAGGCTATCGCCAATGGAGCCGCGGGCCTGATCGTCAGTCGGGCGGTCGACGCGCCACATGTGCTGGTTCCCGATCCCAATGCGGCGCTGGTTGCGCTGGGAGGGGCGGCGCGCGAGCGGAGTTCGGCGTTGCGCATCGGCGTGACGGGCTCGGTCGGCAAGACCGGGGTCAAAGAGGCAATTCGCGCGGCGCTCGAGCGCTTTGATCCGGGCGCTGTTCATGCGTCGGTGAAAAGCTACAATAACCATACTGGTGTGCCGCTCAGTCTGGCGCGGATGCCCGCCGATAGTCGCTTCGGCGTCTTTGAAATGGGCATGAATCATGCCGGCGAGATTGCCGCGCTGGCGCAGCAGGTGCGTCCGGCAATCGCCGTCATTACATGGGTCGCCTCGGCGCATATCGAAAATTTCGCCGATGAAGCCGGCATTGCCGATGCCAAGGGTGAAATTTTTTCCGGGTTGCAGTCCGGCGGCACCGCGATCATTCCCTTCGATAATCCGCACCGCGACCGTTTGCTTGGCCATGCCCGGCCGCATGCGGCAAAGATCGTCACCTTCGGTACCGGTGACGGCGCCGATGTCGTTGCCGAACAGGTGGCGCTGCACCCCGACTGTTCGTGTGTGACGGCCCGCGTCGGCAGCCAGCGGCTGACCTTTAAGGTTGGTATGGCCGGGCGCCACTGGGTCGGCAATGCGCTGGCCGTGCTGGCGGCTGTCGATGCGGCGGGGGGAGATCTGGCGCTCGCCGGAATGGCGCTGGCCGAATTGACCGACCTGCCCGGGCGCGGTCAGCGGCTGCGCGTGGCGACGTCAACCGGCGCAGCAGTGGTCATCGATGAAAGCTATAACGCCAACCCAGCCTCGATGGCTGCGTCGTTAGCGGTGCTGGGCGAGATCGTGCCGGCCGGGCAGGGGCGGCGGCTTGCCATGCTTGGCGCAATGCGCGAATTGGGCGGGCTGTCGGAGCGTTTTCACGCCGAATTGGCACCACATATAGTGGCTGCGGGTGTTTCAAGCATAATTCTTGTGGGTAACGAGATGAAACCGCTGGCAGCAGCGCTGGCGCGGCGGCTACAGGTGCTCCACGTTGCCGACGCTGGCGCCGCGCAGACCGAAATTGGCCGGTTGCTGGCCGGTGATGATGTTTTGCTGGTCAAGGCGTCGAACAGTGTTCGCTTAGGTGACGTGGTCGCGCATCTGCGCCGACAGGAGGATTTGGGTTGATCAACGCGATCGCCGATTGGGCAGGCTTCGAGGGCGTCCTCAACCTGTTCCGCTACATTACCTTCCGTTCGGTGGGGGCTTTGGTGACGGCGCTTTCTATCGCGTTGTTCATCGGACCGCGCTTTATCAGCCTGTTGCGGAGCAAACAGGGCAAGGGCCAGCCGATCCGCGAGGATGGCCCGGCGTCGCACCTGCTGACCAAGAAAGGCACGCCGACAATGGGCGGGCTGATG
>JBMOFG010000382.1:0-2440 GCA_049314415.1 Polymorphobacter sp. | reverse complement strand
CCGGTGGCTTCGTTGATCAGATCGAACGCCGAATAACGGCCGAAGATTTCCTCGGTCGGGATCAGCAGGTTCTGCAGGCCATCGGTCACCGCCTTGCGGGCGATGCGCGGCGTGATCTTGGTGCCGAGCGGAAAGACCACTTCGCCGGTTTCGCCGTTAACGATGTCAAAGGTCGGCTTCTGGCCGCGCCAATTGGCTTCGACGAACGGCACGACCCAGCCGGCTTCACCCTTTGAGCCATGACCGCGGACCCAGGTGACGCGATTGTAGAAAGCGTTGAGGATTTCTTCCGAATTCCAGTTGAGTGCATAAAGCAAAGACGTGACCGGCAGCTTGCGCTTGCGATCGATGCGGACGTTGACGATGTCCTTGGCGTCGAATTCGAAATCGAGCCATGAGCCGCGATAGGGGATGACGCGAGCGGCAAACAGATATTTGCCCGAAACGTGCGTCTTGCCACGGTCATGATCGAAGAAGACACCCGGCGAACGGTGCATCTGCGACACGATAACGCGCTCGGTACCATTGATGATGAAGGTGCCGTTGTGCGTCATCAACGGCATGTCGCCCATATAGACGTCCTGCTCTTTGATATCGAGCACCGACCGGGTTTCGGTATCGGCATCGACTTCAAAAACAATCAGGCGGAGCGTCACGCGCATCGGCGCGGCATAGGTCATGCCGCGCTGGCGGCATTCATCAGTATCGTATTTCGGCTCTTCGAGTTCGTAGTGCACGAAATCAAGTTCGGCGGTGCCGGCAAAATCCCGGATCGGGAAGACCGAGCGCAGCGTCTTTTCCAAGCCCGAGACATAGCCGATCGCCGGGTTGGAGCGCAGGAAATGCTCATATGATTCGCGCTGCACCTCGATGAGGTTCGGCATCTGCACAACCTCGCCGATCTTGCCGAAATCCTTGCGGATGCGGCGGCGCGCATTGAAAATATTGGGCTGCTTCATCTGGGTGGCCATGGTGATCGGTCGCCTCTAAAAATCTTTACCCGTCAATGAGTTGCCCCATTAACGACGAAAACCGCACGGCTTTCGGGTTTACCGAATACCGTACGGGCCTTGGGCGTTGTGGCCTCTCCACCCCCTATTCGTCGCGGTTCGCTCGCACCAGTCGAACCTTGTCCCGGGGGCGGGAGGACGATGACCGCTCACGGCCATCGGGAAATCTGTATGGGATGTCCATAGGGTCAAGGCGCATTTTAGGAAAGGGAAAAATCCGAAAACCCGGCGCCTTTAGGCTTTGCCATGCCAGTAGCCGGGTGTTTCCGGCGGGCAACACTCCCCGTTACGATTGTCACGGCTGGGAACCGTGCCGTGCCCCGGGCGCTTGTAATCTCAGACCGTGCCGCGGTGCGGTCGCTCTGTTTTGCAGCGTAAGGATGACACAATGCGTATTCTCATCATGGCGAGCGCGCTTGCACTCGCCTCCACGCCGCCGGTTCTGGCACAGAATAACGCCAGCGACGCGACCACCTCGGGCGCCACCACCTCGGATGGGTCCAAGCTGTTCGGCTTCGAACCCTATTTCGGCGTACTTGGCGGCTATCACAGCTTCGATCGCAAGCCGGGCTTCACCGGCCCGGACGGCCAGCGCTTCGATGGCGCCCAGATCGAAGGCGTGCTCGGTGCCAATCTGCCGCTCGGACCGCTTTTCGTCGGGGTCGAAGGCTTTGGCGCCAAGAGCTTTGGCGACATGAAGTGGGAATATGGCGTTCGCGGCCGCGCCGGCTTGCGCGTCGGTGACAGCGGCATGATCTATGGCAGCTTTGGCCGCACCTGGATCGACGCCAAGGCCGATCGCGGCTTCGTCAACCGCAACGACTGGGTTTACGGGCTGGGCGTCGAAGTCGCCCCGCACGACATTGGGATCGACGGCGTCACCGGCCGCGCCGGGGCGCGCCTGCGCAACTCAATGGAAACCTATGACATGAAGAGCATCCGCCCGATGGCCGGGGTGATCTTCCACTTCTAGGATAGGACTGCTCCCGACCGGAAAGGGCGCCTCTTCGGGGTCGCTCTTTTTGCATCGAGGCAACTGACCCCAGTGCCGAGCCACGGGGCCATAAAAACGGCCGTCGGGCCGGCGACAGGGCAAGCCAGGAGCCGAGGCAAAACAAGAAAAGGGCGGCCCTTGGCAGGACCGCCCCTTAATTTGGTTTACCGACAGCAGCGAAGCCGAGGCTTTGCCGAACCGGCCGACCGGCCCTGCGCCAGTAGACGCATAGCCGGAGCCACGCGCTCGCGGCGCCGCGGCTTACTTCAGTTCGACGGTCGCGCCGGCTTCTTCGAGCTGCTTCTTCAGCTTCTCTGCTTCGGCCTTGTTGACGCCTTCCTTGATTGCCTTGGGAGCCGATTCGACCAGCGTCTTGGCTTCGGTCAGGCCGAGGCCGGTGATGGCGCGGACTTCCTTGATGACGTTGATCTTCTTG
>JBMOFG010000381.1:0-2451 GCA_049314415.1 Polymorphobacter sp. | reverse complement strand
TTCGACTCGAGCGCCGATTATTCGGACTACAGCTTTTTCTACGATGCTTTTTACACAAGCTATGTCGATTTCATCAAGAACAACGCCGGCCAGTTCATCGATCCGTCGCAGACCGTTGTTGGTCGCGACCGCTTCACCAAGCTGAGCCAGGAATTCCGTATTTCCTCGCCGCAGGACAAGCGCCTGCGCTTCATCGCCGGGGCATTCTACCAGCGCCAGACCCGTGACATCGAACAGAATTACGTCATCGACGGCCTCGCCAACAGCCTGAGCGTGTCGAGCAAACCCGGCGACTGGTGGCTGACCAAGCAGGACCGCGTCGACCGCGATTACGCCATGTTCGGCCAGGCCGCCTTCGACATCATCGAAAATCTGACCCTGACCGGTGGCGGGCGTTTCTTCAAATATGACAACACGCTGATCGGATTCTTCGGCTTTGGCGCCGGCAATCCGCTTGGCAGCCCGGGGGAATCGCTGTGCTTTGGCCCGGCGACAACCGATGGCGCACCCTGCACCAATCTCGGCGTGCTTAGCGGCGGCACCATTTTGCCCAAACAGGCCAAGGGCGATGGCTTCACCCACAAGCTCAACCTGGCATGGCAGGCGACGCCCGACGCGCTGGTCTATGCCACCTGGTCACGCGGTTTCCGTCCCGGCGGACTCAACCGCCGCGGCACGCTGCCGCCGTTCGATTCCGACTTCCTGACCAATTACGAAATCGGCTTTAAGGGCAGCTTCATGGACCGGACGCTGCGGTTCAACCTGGCGCTCTATCAGGAAGAATGGAAATCGATCCAGCTCGCCTTCCTCGGCGGCAACGGCCTGACCGAGATCCAGAATGCCGGCAACGCCCGCATCAAGGGCCTGGAGTTCGACGCCACGCTGGCCCCGGCCCCCGGACTGACCTTTTCGGTCTCGGGTGCGTATAATGATGCCAAGCTGACGACCAATTATTGCCGCATCGCCAATTCACCCGATTGTACCAAGCTTGGTCCCAACGGCGAGGCCAATTTCGTCCGCGCGCCGATCGGCCAGCAATTGCCGGTCACCGCCAAGTTCAACGGCAATCTCATCGCCCGCTATGAATTCGGGCTGCTCGGTGGCGATGCCTTTGCCCAGAGCGCGGTCAACCATGTCGGCGCGCGCTGGGCGGCGCTGCGCACCGATCAGCGCGACATTTTGGGCCGGATGCCGGCCTATACCGTCGCCGATTTCGCCATCGGGCTGCGCCGCGACAACTGGACCGCCGAGCTTTATCTCAACAACGCGCTTGACGAACGCGGCAATCTCAACCGTTTCTCGCAATGCTCGCCCGGCACCTGCGGCGCGATCACCTATCAGATCGTCAACCAGCCCCGCACCCTCGGCATCAAGTTCGGGCAGCGGTTCTAGGCGCAGGGCGGCCGCGCATCGCGTAGCTATTCGCGGACTCGTGCAAGCCCGGCCAGCGAGACGGGAGGCGCGCTTGCGCCCCGGTCTCGTCTGAGGTCAGCACGGGCTTTGCCCGTGGCCTTGTTCGCCTTTTTCATACCAGGGCCCGTAATCAAGCAAGGCCTCCGGCGGCGACAATAAGGGCCTCAGGAGGCCCTACCGACCGGTTACAACCGCCACCACCGGTGCCAGGTCCGACCGCAGCGGATCGAAGCAGAGCAGGCCATGCCGCGCCTCATGCTCGCCGAGCAGCCGTGCCGCCGCTGCGGCATCGAGCGCCGAGGTGTTAAGCGCAATCCCTCCAAAGCGCGCCGCGGCATTGGTGCGCCGCGCCAGCGCCAGATGCAGGTCCATCACCTCAGCGAGCAGCGGGATGGCAAAGCCGGGATATTCGTCGATTTCGAGGCGCTGCGGATCATGGCACAATATCATGACATCGGGTTGCGAGCCGTGCAGCAGCCCCAGCGACACCGCCGCATAGCCGGGGTGCACCAGCGAGCCCTGGCCTTCGATGATGTCCCAATGGTCGGGCGTATTGGCCGGCGACAGGCTTTCAGCCGCGCCGGCGATGAAATCAGCGACCACCGCATCAATGGCGACGCCGCCGCCGCTGATCATGATGCCGGTCTGGCCAGTGGCGCGGAAGGTCGCCTTATGGCCCGCTGCGACAAAGGCGCGGGTCAGCGCCAGCGCGGTGTATTTCTTGCCGAGCGCGCAATCGGTGCCGACGGTGAGCAGGCGCTTACCGGAACGCTTCACTCCCGTTCCCACCGGAAAGCGCCGGTCGGCATGGCGGACATCGTGGAGTTGCCGACCGTGGCGTGCCGCCGCCTCGGCGAGTTCAGGCACGCTGGCCAACCGCGTATGCATGCCGCTGACGATATCGAGCCCGGCAGCGAGCGCTGCCACCAGCGCCGGCACCCATTCGGGGCGGATCTGGCCGCCGACCGGCGCCACGCCGATCAACAGGCTGCGCGCCCCTGCTGCGCCGGTTTTTTCGACTGCGCTGATTGCGTCTTC
>JBMOFG010000380.1:0-2461 GCA_049314415.1 Polymorphobacter sp. | reverse complement strand
ACGGTCAACCGTCGGCGGCACCGGCGTGGCGACCACTTCCGGCATCACAACCGGCAATGGCATTTCGGTCGCTGCAAGCCGGCGCCCGATGACAACGCCAAAAACCAGCGCTGCAACGCCGATCAGTATCAGCAGCGACAACGACACCGTCATGCCGCCACTATCCGCCGCAGCGCCGGCAGCAACGCATCATAATGATCGATCACGAGGTCGGCGCCCAAATCCGCCACCGGCCGGTCGGAAAAGCCGAAGCTGACCGCAATGACCGGCACGCCGGCGTTGCGGGCCGTGGTCGTGTCGGTAATCGAATCACCGACGAACACAGTCGATGCCGGGCTGCCGCCGACTGCAGCAATGGCAGCGAACAAATGCCCCGGGTCGGGCTTTGGTGCCGGCACTGAATCAAAGCCCAGGTTGGCCGCAAAAAACCCGTTCCAACCCAGCGCCGACACCAGCGCCCGCGACAGACCCACGGGTTTGTTGGTACAAATCGCCAGCCGGGACCCTGCCGCCGTCAGCGCCGTCAGCGCCGCCGCCACCCCGGGATAAGGACGCGAGCGATCCGCGATATGATCGGCATAATAAGCGAGGAACGGCGCCACACCCGCCTCGACCAGCGCCGGCGTCATTGTGCCGGTTGCCGCAAGGCCCTTCTCGAGCAGCTTGCGCGCGCCATGCCCGACCATGTGGCGCATATCATCGGCCGGCACACCAGGCCTGCCCAACACGCTGAGCGCATGGTTGAGCGCCGCGCACAGGTCGGGCGCTGTATCGACAAGGGTTCCGTCGAGATCGAATACGATTGTGGCAGGCAGCATTGTCCTTACCAATGGCAGCTTGGCCATCAATCGGCAATGATATCGGCGATGCTTCCCAAGTCAGCGCTGTTATGGCATCGGCTGACGCGTGACCAAACTCGCCAATCCCCGACCGCTCGCCGCGATCATTCTTGCTGCAGGGCAAGGCACGCGCATGAAATCGGAACGGCACAAGGTGCTGCATCTCATCGCCGGCAAGGCAATGCTGCTGCATTTGCTGGACAGCCTGAAGACCCTTACGCCGGCACGACTGGTCGTGGTCGTCGGCTCGGCGCGCGAACAGGTCGAAACCGCGGTGGCCGACTATGATGTCAGCGTTGCAGTGCAGTCCCCGCAGCTCGGTACCGGCCATGCCGTACTGCAGGCCAAGGCCGCGCTCGCCGGCTTTGACGGTGACATTCTGGTGCTGTTCGGCGACGCGCCGTTGGTCACCACTGCCACCATGCAGCGACTGCAAACAGCGCTTAGCGGCGATGTCGCCGCTGTCGTGCTGGGCTTCCGGCCCGATGACCCCGGGGCCTATGGCCGGGTCATCGCCACCGCCGGCGTCGTCACAAAAATGGTCGAATATAAGGACGCGACTGCCGCCGAACGTGCCGAAACGCTGTGCAATTCGGGCCTGATGCTGGTTCGCGCCGCTGACCTTTGGCCGCTGCTCGCCCGCATTGGCAATGCCAATGCCGCTGGCGAATATTATCTGCCCGACATCGTCGGGCTGCTGATCGCGGATGGCCGTACGGCGCGGGTCATCGAAACCGACTCCGATGAAGTCGCCGGGGTCAACAGCCGCGCCGAACTCGCAGCACTGGAAGCGCGCTGGCAGGCCCGGCGCCGCGTCGCCGCCATGGCCGATGGCGTGACACTGATTGACCCGGGGAGCGTGTTCTTCGCTTATGACACGGTTGTTGCTCGCGACGTCACCATTGAACCCTTTGTCGTCTTTGGCCCCGGCGTCAGCATCGCCAGTGGCACAACAATCCGCGCCCACAGCCATATCGAAGGCGCGGTGATCGGCGAGGATTGCGACATCGGCCCCTTTGCGCGTTTGCGTCCGGGAACGGTGCTGGCGACCGGAGTCAAGATCGGCAATTTCGTCGAGACCAAAAAAGCGGCTTTCGCGGCCGGCGCCAAGGCGAATCACTTATCATACATTGGCGATGCCAGTGTCGGCGCCAGCGCCAATATCGGGGCCGGCACCATCACCTGCAATTATGACGGCTTTTTCAAATATCAGACCGTCATCGGCGCGGGGGCCTTTATCGGCTCCAATTCGGCGCTGGTTGCCCCGGTCAATATTGGCGACGGCGCGATTGTCGCGGCCGGCAGCACCATCACCGCCGATGTCGGCGCTGATGCGCTGGCGCTGGTGCGGCCCGAACAGCAGCACAAGCCCGGCTGGGCAGCAGCGTTCCGGGCCCGGCAACGGGCGAAAAAGCCGACGTGAAACCAACCGACCGAACCCTGCCGGGGCGGGCGGAAAGCAGAAAGTAGCGCAAATGTGCGGCATCATCGGCATCGTGTCGGCAACCCCGGTCAGCCAGCGGCTGGTCGAAGGGCTGCGGCGCATGGAATATCGCGGTTACGACTCCTCGGGACTGGCGACGATCGCAGCGGACAGGCTCGGCCGCCGCCGCGCCGCCGGC
>JBMOFG010000379.1:0-2479 GCA_049314415.1 Polymorphobacter sp. | reverse complement strand
AAATCCGCCGTATCACTATTGCACCGCTGGTCGCCGAGGCAATGCGCCGGACCAGCGAGGAAAGCTCGGTCAGTTCGCTGTTCGATTGAGGCGGGTCAATTGCCCGTCGAACGGTCGATAACCCGACCATCGGGCAGATAGACCTTTTCCGCCGTCACATATTCGCCCTTGGGCGTACAGATGCCGCCCGGATCACGCGCCCGCATCTTGGCACAGAAATCCGTATCGGGGCGCTGTTGCTGCGCCACAAGTGGCGCCGCGCTGGCGATTGCCAGCGAAACGAGAAGGGCCGAAACGAAGGTACGCGTCATGTTTCACTTTCACCGGGCAGTCATGTACCCCTACCAGTCTATACGGCAAAATCGCTTTCACTGCCATGAATGCCGCGCTGTGCTTCCCCGTGCCGGGAAAACCCCCTAAGCGATGCAAACGATGCCGCCCTTCAACGCCCGCCTGACCATCGATACAGCCGCACTGGTGGCGAACTGGCGGCGTTTTGCCAAGGCCGGCGGCACGGCTGCGTGCGGTGCCGCAATCAAAGCTGATGGCTATGGTGTCGGGGCGCGTGTCAGTGCGCAGGCGCTGGTGGCCGCCGGATGTCGCGATCTTTTCGTCGCGCACTGGCACGAAGTCGGGGCACTTACCGGCATCGACGCCCGTATCGCGGTTCTGCACGGCGCCGGCGCTGACGAAATGGCGACAGCGCTGGCATCCCCCGCCGTACCTGTGCTGGTAACCCCGGCGCAGGTCGCGGCGTGGAAGCCCACGGGCCGGCCGTGCGACGTGATGGTCGATACCGGGCTCAACCGGCTCGGCCTGGCGCCAGAGGAGGCGCTGTCGGGGCTCCTCGACGGACTGCGCCTCGATACGCTGCATTCGCACCTTGCCTGTGCCGAAATCCCCGGCCATCCGCGCAACGAACTGCAACGTGCACGCTTTGCCGATCTGGCGGCGCGTGTCCCGGCGCGGCGCCACGCGCTGGCCAATTCGGGCGGTATCGGGCTTGGCCCAGGCTATCATTTCGCACTGACCCGGCCGGGTATCGGGCTTTTTGGCGGTGGTCTTGCCCCCGATGGCGGACGGCTGGCACCGGTCGTGGCGCTGTCGGCACGCATTCTGCAACTTCGCACCGTAGTCGCTGGTGACCCCATCGGCTATGGTGCGACCTTTACCACGCCGCGCGACCTTCGCATCGCTGTCGTGGCACTTGGTTATGCCGATGGCTATGTGCGGTCGCTGTCTAATGCCGGTGCCGCTTTTGCTGGCGGCGCGCGCTGTCCGGCGGTGGGGCGGGTGTCGATGGATATGGCGGCTTTCGATGTCAGCGCCGCGCCGTCGTTGTCCGAAGGCGATTTCCTCGATATCGATTTTGATCTGGCAGCGACTGCCGCTGCGTCGGGCCGCAGCGAATATGAGTTGCTTACCGGGCTCGGCGCTCGCTATGCCCGTGTCTCTATATGAAAGGCCTTGCCACCACTTTTGCGCACGCCCTGATTACCTTGGGCAGCGTCATCATCGCGCTGCTCGGCTCGATCGGACGTTTGGCACGCTTTGCGCTGACCGCACTGAGCCGGCTGGTACGACCGCCCTGGTATCCGGCGCAATTGTTCGAACAGATGCTGGTCATCGGCTATTTCTCGCTACCTGTCGTCGGGTTGACCGCACTATTCACGGGATCGGCGCTGGCGCAGCAGATCTACATCGGTGGCAGCCGCTTTAACGCGGCCGCTACGGTGCCTGCGGTTACTGTCATCGGCATCGTGCGCGAACTTGGACCAGTATTGGGCGGGTTGATGGTCGCCGGCCGGGTTTCAAGCGCCATGGCGGCCGAAATCGGCACGATGCGGGTTACCGAACAGATTGACGCGCTGACGACGCTGCGTACCGATCCGTTCCGCTATCTCGTCGGCCCGCGCATCATCGCCGCAGTGCTGGTCATGCCGGCATTGGTGCTGGTTTCGAACGCGCTCGGCGTGATGGGCGGCTGGCTGCTGGCAACGGGGCGACTGGGCTTCAATTCGGCTGCCTATCTCAACACTACAGCACAGTTTCTAAAGACCGACGACGTCATCTCGTCGATGGTCAAGGCAGCGGTCTTCGGTTTCTTCATCGCGCTGATGGGCTGCTATCATGGATATCACTCATCAGGCGGCGCGGCCGGGGTCGGCCGGGCGACAACAAACGCCGTGGTCTCGGCGTTCATCCTTATCCTGTTGTCCAATCTCATCATCACCGTGATTGTCTTCGGGTCATGACCGCCAAGATCGAACTTGGTGGGGTCAAGAAACGCTTCGGGCCGAAGGTTGTACTCAGCGGCGTCGATCTCGCCATTCAGCCGGGCGAATCGCTGGTGATCATCGGCGGCTCGGGTACCGGCAAGTCGGTGATGCTGAAATGCATTCTGGGGCTGCTGACTCCCGATGCCGGTGCCATCCGTGTCGATGGCCACATTTCCGCCCAAAACCGTTGCCCCTGAAAA
>JBMOFG010000378.1:0-2479 GCA_049314415.1 Polymorphobacter sp. | reverse complement strand
TGGCCGCCCGGTTGAGTGCCATCGGTGGCGTACCGCTTACCGCCGTGCGCGTCGCGCTGTGGCAGCATGTCCGCGCCCATGGCCTCGATCATCCGGCACAGGCACTGGCGCGTGGCGGGGCCACCTCGCTGTATGTCGGGTTTCTGCGCAGTTTCGACCTTGAATTCCGCACCCGGCGGCTGCGCTTCATGATCCGCCGGGTCAATGCGCTCGCCGCCGCGACCCCCGGCGATGTCGAGCGACAAGGCCTCGAAGTCATGAAGGCCGGGCTTTATGCCATCGTTGCGCCGCATCTCGAGCGGCGGCAGGCGGCATTCTACGGCCCGGCGGTGCGCGCGGCGGCGGCGCATGTTCTGTCCGCTGCCGATGCCGCGCTGGCCACGCTGGGCGATGCGCTCGATCTGCGCAGTCTCGATGCGACGAGCGATGCGACGCTGGTCGACCTGTTCGCGCGCCTGCCGACCCGGGCGTTGCGACGCAACCTGCTGACCGCCTATCTCGGCTTTCCGTTCTTCGACATCCCGATGCTGCCGCTGCTGCACGGCGACGGGGTTGACGAATTCGACGAAATCAAGGTCGATCGCCTGTCGCCCGATGATGCGCTTTCACTGCGCGGGGCCGGCGGCGGGCAGTTGAAGGGCGCGCAATTCAATGCCTTTGGCGCTTTTTTCAGCCGCGCCTATCGCGAACATGATTATCTCTGGGGCCGGCTGCACGGCGCCGAACGGCTGATCGACATCGTCGCCTCGACGCTCCCCGACGACCGGCGGCTGCCCGAGACCCAGCTGATGGCGCTGAAGCGCGAGGCCTTTGCCGCGATCATCGCCGCCGAGCGCCCCCGGCTGACCAAGGTTGCCGACCTGTTCACCGCCCTTGACCGCGCGATGGCGCAGACCGCGGATCCGGCCGCCGCTTGAAGCCGTTACGCTGCCGGCCGGCCGGCTCCGGCCTTTAGCCTGTGCAGGAACCAGATGATGATTGTCATGCCGGCCACAGTCGGCAGCGCCCAGATCGCCGGGTTAAAGGCATGCGCCGGGAACATCTCGACCAACCCGACCGACAGGAAGGCGGTGTAAGCGGCAATACCTGTCGCCACCATCGCCTTGAGATGTTCGGGAATATAGTCCAGCCGGGCGGGATTGCGGCGGAACATGTACCACAAATAGGTCATGGTCGTGCCGAAGCCGATGACCGAAACGCCGATCATAAGCGGCTGCGATAGCACCACCCCTTCAAAGGCGCATTTCAGCGCGGCGATGAGCACGGCGACCTGCAACGCCACCATCGACCAATGGCGGTTGGCGGCATGGTCGCGCTTGTTGGCGACCATCTTCAGGCCATAGCGTGTCATGCTCATCGTCAAGAGCGCCAGATAGAGCATCATCCAGCCGAACAGCCCACGGTACAGCGGTTCGTCGGTCAGCCCCGGATGCATGGCAAGTGGCCAGCGCAGCGACAACAGCCCCATGCCGAGCGCCATGAAACCCGCGGCATAGATAGCGGCACTGAACATCGCCCCCCAGCGGCGGTGCGCCGGCCCGCCCTTGCGGGTCGCCACGGCGCCCCAAAAGCTGGTCAGCGCCACCACGCCCGAGCCGACATGAACGGCGAGGATCAGAGTGAACAGCCAGGGCATCGGTCGCCGATCGTCTCCATCGCTAGCCACCTGTTCTGTGCGAAGCCGGCGCCGGGCGCAAGACCATCGGCCGGTACTCCGCCGTGCTGCAGCGATTCGCGTCTGCGCTCCGCTACATACCGGCGGCGGTCGTCGCGGCCCGCGGCCGGGCCTGCGTCAGGAGCACGCCGGGGGTAAATCAGCAGCTTCGGCGTCGTGCTGCCTTGCAACATCCGTAACCCCATGCTAGCCGCCGCCGCGTCTGGTGAGCATCTGTTCCCGGGCGCTTATGCTATTTCCTCTTGTCGCTGGACCCCGGGCCCGTGGAACCGAAGTTGCAACCTAATTCCGCTTTCGCGGCCTCCAGTGTGGCGCTGGGGCTGTCGGGCCGCTATGCGACCGCGCTGTTCGATCTCGCCATCGATGGCAATGCGCTTGATGGCGTTGCTGCCAGCCTCGCGACTCTGAAGGACGCGCTGGCCCAATCGGACGATCTCAAGGCGCTCGTCAGCAGCCCGATGGTCAGCCGCAAGGCCGCTGCCGCCGGAGTTGCCGCGGTTGCTGGGTCGCTGGGCCTCGACAAGCTCACCACCTCGTTCCTCGGCGTGCTCGCCGGCAACCGCCGCTTGTCGGCGCTGCCCGCTATCATCCGCGATTTCAACGCGCTGGCTGCTGCCCGCCGCGGCGAAATCAGTGCGCGGGTAACCGCCGCGCGTGCGCTCACCGCCACCCAGCAAAAGGCGCTCGCTGCCAAGCTGAAGGCTGGCCTTGGGCGCGACGTCGCGCTCGACATCACCATCGACCCTGCGATCCTTGGCGGACTCATCGTCCGCGTCGGCAGCCGCATGATCGATTCATCATTGA
>JBMOFG010000377.1:0-2496 GCA_049314415.1 Polymorphobacter sp. | reverse complement strand
GACCCCGTGCTAATCCGGCTCGCGCTGCGCAACCTCTTCGACAACGCCCTCAAATATTCCCCGTCCAACACTGCTGTGCACGTTGAGATCGCGCAGGACGAGAAACGACTGGGGGCATCCATCAAAGTCTCAAACCAGATCAATGACGCTGCCGGGCTGAACGACGACATGTTTGGACACCGCGTGAGAGGCGGCACAGGCGATGTTGAAGGTTCGGGGCATGGGCTCTTTCTCGTCAAAAAGGTGGCCCTCGCTCATGGCGGGACCATCAGTTACAGCATCAGTGACGGGCGGCAGGTCACCTTTGATCTGTTTATCCCGGATTGCGGATCTGCATGAAATCTTGGCGCTGACTGACTTTTCGCACCTTGATCATCGTCATGCGGCCATCAACCAGGCTTTGAGCAACTCGAAAGTGGCGCGGTGACGTGGCCCCCGAAAATTGAGATGGCATGACTGCCAAACAGACCGGACAGCGCAAACCTCTCCTATCCTCTGAATTTCTCAGTTGTGAGCTGTGATGCCGGGGCAACGGGGCCAATGTTGCAACCGGACTGCATCCAGCGAAGATTGAGACCCACCCGAGCTGAATCCGGTGCGGCCCAGCTATAGGCTTCAGCGTGCGCCGGCTTATCGGGCTTGTGGGCATAAAGTACCACGACCGGACGATTGGTACTGCCCTTGTCCCAGGTTACGTTGCGCACCCGAATGACGATTGGTGGCGCGCCTGTTTCACCTCCGCCCACGGCTGCTCGTCCGCCTTGATCATGCAGCAGTACATCGCGCTGAAAATACCAATCTTCCTTGCCATCGGCTTTTGGCTTGTCCCGCAAGACCGCCGCCCAGCAACTGACCGAGCGTGCGCGACGCAGATCTGAGACGTGACCATCGTTGCCCGCAAGCGCCAAACCGTCGGGCCCGATGCGCACAATTGCAGGCAGGCCGGTGCAGTCCCCTCGGTTACCATCAGCCACCAGCGCGCCAGATATCGGGGTATAGATGCGTTTGCAGGCACCATGATCGAGTACCACCCGTTTGCCTTCACGCTTGAGCTGGCCGGTCAGTTCCGGGCCCGTTGCCGTGCCGAAGGCATCGATGGCGGTGATCGACAACTTATCGCCAGCGGCTACGATACGCAGCATGGCCCAAGACGGGCCTTTGCGACCGGCTTCGCTGTCGAAATATACCTGTTCTTCGTTGCTGAAGATTCCAGAAAGCATGCCCGCGGCGTTCGACACAGCGCTGTTCCCGGCCAGGGCTGGGCTGGCAAACAACACGGCAGTCACCGTCAAAATTCGCATGCCTAGGCTCCCGATTTCAACCAAAAGAGGAAGCTAGACGTAATGCGTGACAAAGGAAAATGTCCATCTTGAGAACGTTTGGCGCATTATCGGCGAAAAACAGCCCTCAAGAAGGCCATCGCTACCACGCTGACAGGGAGATCCCCTGTTAGTGGTTTGGTACGTAAATGGTGCGCCCGATCGAACTTTGTTCGAACGATCAACGATCCGGGCGCCATGCGCCAATGTCGTTGGAAAAGGGAAGAATGGTGCGCCGGATGGAATGAAGGCGATAACATTTATATCATTGAATTTAATATATAAAGCGTCATAATTCTCATCACCCATATTGGCTACGTATCGGCGCCGAAGTGGAATACCGCGGTATTCGAGCTAAACACCTTCAATTGTTCTGGAATTTGAAGTTGTATGGGGTCCCAATCGGCACCCCGCTAAAAATGACTTTCTTGAATGACTTCAAGCTACTGCGCCGTACAAGCGCAGGATCCCGCTTTCGGCGCCTATTCACAGCCTTCAGGCAGAAACTACACTTAGCCGACTGTCCAGATTAGCCGGGCCACCTCTGGCGATTGTCGTCCGCCGAGGCGAGAGTTAAACAAGCTCGCGATAGCGAAAAACTTCGGCGTTCGGCGGCGACGCGGCCATGCTGTTTCGGTAGGAATAGCCCTGCGAAAAGAGGATCAGAATGCCAATGCCGCGGGATACGCTCTTTATTCTGCCGATGAGCTTTGTTTCAGAGGGCCAGACCCAGTTTTGTCCCGAGTGTTCGGAACTGTGGGGATTGATTGGTTGGTTTCCTGACCTGAAGGCAACGCTGGAAATCGTGCATGTCGGAATTGATCACCCGCGTCCCGCCATATCGGCACTTCTCGGTGAGGGACGCCATAACGCCCCAACGCTCGTCCTGCATGTCGGCAGCGAGCGCGTACGCGGGCTCGGGTATGCCGAGGCAAATGGGCATGCTTACCTCGCATCGGCGCGCTTGATCGCCCGGCACTTCGCCGCAATCCACGGCACCCCGAGCCCGCGCGGCGAGTAAGCGCGCCACCCTCGTCATCAGGCACGTCGGCACATCAGAGGCCGCGCGTGAGCAGGTCTGGAGGCTACCACTGGCGGCGCTCGGGTGACTTGCCGGCAATGGATCTGTCAACGCCGGTCTGATTCCAGGCCATTCGGGCGGAGTAAAAGCAGGCCA
>JBMOFG010000376.1:0-2511 GCA_049314415.1 Polymorphobacter sp. | reverse complement strand
TCCGCAACTATCTGGCCAGCGTCCTGTTGCGCGTCGAGGACTTCCCCGACGCAGAGGTGATGGCCGAAATGGAGTTGGAGAGCGAGTGGGACATTCTAGGGCTCTACCAGGGTCGTCATGTCGGCCTGAAGGGCGATGAACCCAGCGGCGTCTTGCCTGACATGATCTTTCTGTATCGTCGACCGATCCTCGATGAATGGTGTCAGTCGGAAGATACGCTGGAAGCCATCGTTACCCATGTGCTGGTGCACGAGGTCGGGCATCACTTCGGGCTGAGCGATGACGATATCGAGGCGATCGAGGCCGGGGCTGAGTGACCGCTGTCGAACCGGGTAATACCAAGGTTCATTGTCGTTTACGATCAGGCACTTTCGGCGGCTGGGGCCAAGAGCCCGCGGCCCCGGCTGTCGGCGACACGTAAACCAGCTGCGCGATCCGTGATGAACCGGGCCAGTTACAAATAGCAGCAAACAGCATAACAGCCCCAGCTGACGTCAGACGCAAGACGAAATCGGCCAGCGAAGCTGTTCGCTTCGCTGGCCGAGCATGTGCGGTACCGCCAATAGCTGTGCTGTCGGCAGCCGCCCTGTGCTTAGAAATTCACCCGCCCGGTCAGGCCGAAATAACGATCGGCTTCGCGCGGGACGAGATAGCGCAGCGATCCGCCCGGGCCACCGTTGGTGATCTGGGCGGGGAAGCTTTCGTCGAACAGGTTCTTGACCACGAACTGCAGGCGGAAGCGATCGTCCTTTTCAACGAGACCGAACTGGAGATCGACCAGACTGTAGGCGCCGATGGTGCCCGCGGCGCGAACGGCGGCGCTGGCATCGAACAGTGACAACTGGCTCGACTGGGTCGAGGCCTGCAGGCCGACGGTGAAATCGACGGCGCCATTGGTGCGCCAGCGATAATCGGCACCGAGCGAACCCTTCCACTTCGGCGCGAACGCCAGCGGCGTGCCGGCGGGAACGACGGCGGCGCCCGCAGGGGCGTTGAAGCGATCAACGCGGGCATCGGTATAGGCAACGCCGCCCGAGAAGGTCAGGTCGGTGACCGGACGCCAGACGAAATCAAGCTCGCCGCCGCGGGTTGAAATGTCACCGGCGTTGGTGAAGCGGGTGATGATGACGCCGGCAACCAGATCGGGATTATTCGCCTGGAAATTCTTGTACTTGGCGTAATAGCCGGCGAGGTTGAGGATCAGCGAGCCGTCGAAAAGCACATTCTTCAGGCCGATCTCATAGCTGTCGGCGGTTTCCGGATCGATGACGTTGGTGCCATTGGCGTTCAGGTTGAAGAAGACGTTGTACGCCGGGCCCTTGTAGCCGCGTGAGTAGGTGCCATAGGCCATCACGTCATCGTTGACATCGAACTGCAGGCCAGCTTTGCCCGACAGATTATCGGCATCGGTCTTGGTGCGGAACGGCACGCCGTTGGTGGCGAGCGGGTCACCATTAATGTTGGTCGGCGTCGAGGTGGCGAACACGCCCGCATCGAAATTGCGGTTCACGCCCGGGATGCCAGCGACATTCGGGGTGGCAACGCGGCTGTGGAAGACCGACAGATTGTCGATGGTATAGCGCAGGCCGACAATACCGCGGAAGCGATCCGAGAAGTTGATCGTACCCTGGCCGAAGACAGCGACGTTATCGAACACCGAGCCGAAAGTGGCGGTGCCCGAGAAGGTCGAGGTGGCCGGTGCACCGGTGCTGCCGCACGGCACCAGCGCGACAACGGCAGGCGCCGGGTTGCAGCTGGTGACGCGGCGGGTGAAGGTGCGCTCGCTTTCGGCGCGCGAATAAAAGGCGCCGACGACATAGCTGAAGAAATTGTCGGCGGGCGAGGTCAGGCGGAATTCCTGGCTGAAGGTATTGCCGGTCTGCGGACCGTCATCATGCAGCTGCGGGATGCCGGCGACCGGCTGGCCGATCCAGTCCCCATCGCGAATTTCCCGATTCTGGTAGTTGCGATAGGCGGTGATCGAGGTGGCTGTCAGATTGCCGAATTCGGCCTCGAGTTGAGCCGACAGGCCCCAGCTGGTTTCCTTGGTCTGGGTGACGAGATTCTGGCGGACGGTGCGGGTTTCGTCACCTGCCAGGGTGATGCCGGCCAATGCCAGCGCGCCGACACCGGTCGGCAGCGTGCCGATGACTTCGGCGCAGCAATCATCATCGGCCTTACGCCAGTCGGCGATCAGGGTCAGCTTGATGCTGCTGCTGAGGTCGGCTTCGAGCAGGCCGCGAACCCCATAGCGTTCATAGCCGTTGACGCGGCTGTTCACAGTCGGCGCATCGTTGAAGATGTTGCCGTCATAGGTGCCGTAGAAACCGGTGACTCGGGTGCGGACATTGTCGCCGATCGGCAGGTCGATGCCGCCGCGAACGCGATATTCGGTACCATTGTCGAAGAAGATGCTGCCTTCGGCGAAGCCGCCAAGGTTGTCGCCCGGACGCTTCGACACGATGTTGACGACACCGGCCGACGAGTTCTTGCCGAACAATGTACCCTGCG
>JBMOFG010000375.1:0-2512 GCA_049314415.1 Polymorphobacter sp. | reverse complement strand
GATGGCACCAGCGTGATCGGTCTGTCGGCACGCGCGCTGGCAGCACATCAAGCACGTTTCGGCATGTTGTTCCAAGGCGGTGCGCTCTTTGATTCGCTTCCCGTCTGGCGCAACATCAGCTTTGCCCTTGCCGGCCCGGCAACCGAACGGCGGGCGGCAGCGATCGATAATCTTGCCCGGGTCGGCCTTGGTGTCGATGTCGCAGATTTGCGACCGTCGGAATTGTCGGGCGGCATGCAGAAGCGCGTGGCGCTGGCGCGGGCCATCGCAGCGCGACCGGAAATCCTGTTCTTTGACGAACCCACCACCGGGCTCGATCCAATCATGGCCGATGTCATCAACAATCTCATCCGCACGCTGGTCACCGATTTGAAGATCACGGCGCTGACAATCACCCACGACATGGCGAGCGTCCGCAAAATTGCCGATTCGGTCGCCATGCTTCATGAGGGACGCATTGTCTGGCATGGTCGTCGAGACGGCATTGACTCCGCCGACAATCCCTTTGTCGATCAATTTGTCCACGGCCGAGCCGACGGGCCGATCAAGATGCAATTAAGAAAGCTGTGAGCGATCGAGGGCAATAACCCGCCCCGCTCGCTGGGTGTCACCGACATCAAGGGGCCCGACAGCGCATCGTCACGACGGACCAACCGACGGGACTGAAATCAGGCGCGACGCTGCCCATCACGATTGAACCTTATAGCGGCTCGCTGACAGGTCGGCCGACCGGCCCGGTGGCGGCGCCGAGGACCCTTCGCGCATTTTAGAAGCGGGAGCGGGGAATATCCGATTGGGGATCGGGTCGCCCGCAATTGCGTTAAGCGGAAGCAACAAAGAACGCCGGAAATCGCCCGATTGCAGCCGAGCGGCGGCTGGGCAAGGCGCGATTGCTACAAGGCTCAATTGGGGCGAGCTGATCGTGGGCAGCAACAAATCTCATCAAAAAAAAGCCCATGAGTCGATCATCTTTGCGCCTGTGAAAACGGCCGACGCGTCCCGTTGCGGACACGCCGGCCGATATGCCCGCTCCGGAAAAAGATCCGGCGGCGTTTACTTCAGATGGCGGGCCAGATGCTTGTTCATTTCGAACATCGAACATTCATCGACACCAAAAACCTTCTTGAGGTTGGCATCGGCGACGATCTGGCGCTTGTCAGTCGGCTTTTGCAGGTCGTGCTTCTTGATATATTCCCACACCTTGCTGACGACCTGACCGCGCGGCAGCGGGTCGTTGCCGACGATCACTGCGAGTTCGGCCGACGGCGTCAGCGGCTTCTGCAATGCATCGATCTTCTTGCCCGCGGGCTTGGCTGCTTCTGCCATAGGTCTCCCCTTTCACACGCACTTGACGCCGCCCGACATGGCGGCACCTTCTTTGCTGACTTCTTGCTTAACCGAACTTAGCCGTCACGCAACTGTCTCGACACATCTTCGATCGAAGATTCGTTCATTTCGAGGCTTTCCATGTCCTGTTGCACGCCCCGCAGTATGCGGGCGGCAAATTCACGGTGCATCAGGCCGCGTTCGTAGCTGGCCGTGCGGTCCGGCACAAAGGCTTCGATATCAGCGCGGGTAATGCTGCCCTTGCCGTCGAGCAAGCGTTCGACGGTGTCGAGACGCTCCTTCACCACCGCGACCTCGCCGGCCAGCGCCATGACGATCGACAGGATGCGGTCGCTCGCCGGATCCTCGAAATAGCGGGGGCGCGCTCCTTTTGGCTTGGCGCCAGCGCGGGCGATCCAATCGAGCGGGTCCGGTTCAGCGGTCATTCCGCGACCTCCCGCAAAGCGGCGCTGCACTTCCAGGCACCATAAGCGTGCCAGACTGCGGCACGACCGAAATCCTCGGCTTCGCCTTCCAACGACGGCGGAAAGACCGTCGTATCGACGACGGCGCGCACCTTGGCCTCAAACTGGTCGGCGCGCGGTAGACCGACAGCTTCCAGCACTGCGTGCATGTCGAAGGCATGCATCGCCGACCAGAAGGGTTCGTTATTGTTGAAGGCGTCCCAGTCGCGCATGAACTGTTCAAACAGCGGCATGTCGGCGGTGTATTGCGGCTGTTCGAGATGGAGCATCAACCCACCCGGCGCCAGCACGCGCGCGCCTTCGGCAATGATGCGCGGCAAGGACTGGCCGGATGTTTCATGGAGAAACATTGTGGTCTGCACCCAATCGAA
Source organism: Polymorphobacter sp. (assembly GCA_049314415.1). Taxonomy (GTDB): domain Bacteria; phylum Pseudomonadota; class Alphaproteobacteria; order Sphingomonadales; family Sphingomonadaceae; genus Sandarakinorhabdus. The sequence goes on along the minus strand of JBMOFG010000375.1, from coordinate 330 downwards.
ATAACCATCCGGGAATCGCGCCAGATTTTCGGCATCGGCCTGAACGAAGCGGATGTTGTCGACCCCCAGGGACCGCGCCCGGGCATGGCCGTATCGCAGGACGGGTGCAGCGGTATCGATGGCGATGACCTCACAATCGGGAAAGGCCTGCGCCAGCGGCACAGCGCTGTGGCCGACGGTGACGCCGATATCGAGTATGCGGCGCGGCTGCCAGCCAGGGCGGGTTTCCCTTGCCCATTTCGCCAGCGCTTGGCCACCACCATCCGAAAGCGCGCCCATGCCGCCGCCAGTGGTAACGAATATACCGCAATCGTAATTTGCCCCCGCCGA
>JBMOFG010000374.1:0-2516 GCA_049314415.1 Polymorphobacter sp. | reverse complement strand
ACCTGGGCTTCGTGCCAGCAAAAATGCGTGCTCATGATGTTGGCGCCGGCGGCTTCGATCGCCTTGGCCAAGGTCAGCACCTCGTCCCACGCCATGCCGCCGTCGAGCATGTCCATCGCGGCGATGCGGAAGATCAGGATGAAATCATCGCCGACCACGGCGCGGACGCGGCGCACCACTTCGACCGGGAAACGCATGCGGTTTTCGAAATTGCCGCCCCATTGGTCGGTACGGCGGTTGGTCTTTTCGACGAGAAAGGCCGAGAGCAAATAGCCCGCCGAGCCGATGATCTCCACGCCGTCATAGCCCGCCAGCTTTGCCATGGCGGCGCAATTGGCGAAATCGTTGAGCTGTTTTTCGATGCCCTCGTCGTCGAGTTCGTTGGGCACGAACGGCCCGATGCGCGACTTGACCGCCGAGGGTGCCACCGCGGCCGGGGTATAGGCGAGCGGGCCGGAATGCAGGATCTGCATGCAGATCTTCACATCGGGGTCGGCGGCGTGCACCGCTTCGGTGACCAGCCGGTGCTGCGCGGCTTCGGCGGGCGTCGACAGCTTGCTGTTGCCGCCGCCGGCTTCGGCATTGGGGAAGATGCCGCCGGTAATGATCATCCCCACGCCGCCCCGGGCGCGTTCGGCGAAATAGGCCGCCTGGCGCACGAAACCGCCTTCGATATCCTCCAGCCCGGTATGCATCGATCCCATCAGGATGCGGTTCTTCAGCCGGGTGAAGCCCAGATCGAGCGGCCGGAAGACATGCGGGTAGCGCGTTTCACCGATCATCGTCATTCCCCTGAATTCGTCATCTCTAGCGCCCGGTATAGACCGGCGGGCGCTTTTCCAGAAAGGCCCGCATGCCTTCGGCAAAATCATCCGACGCGGCACACATCAGCTGGTTGCGGTTCTCGATCGCCATGGCGGCTTCCAGGCTCGGCGCGTCGATCGCCAGGGCCAGCCCTTCCTTGGTCATCCGCAGCCCCATCGGCGAGGTGGCGAGCATGTCATCGACATAGCTTTGCGCCGCCGCTGCCAGCCCGGCATCGGGCACGACTTCGGAGACCAGCCCGGTCGCCAGCGCGCGCGGGGCGTGGATGAAGCGCCCGGTCAGCATCAGTTCCGCCGCCACGGAAGCCCCGACCAGCCGCGGCAGGAAATAGCTCACCCCCATGTCGCATGAACTCAGCCCCAGCTTGATGAAGGCGGCGTTCATCCGCGCACTTTCGCCGGCGATGCGGATATCGGCGGCCAGCGCAAAGGCAAGGCCACCGCCGCACGCCGCCCCGTGCACCGCTGCGATGATCGGCTGTGGGCAGCGCCGCATGCGGATATAGACATCGGCGAGATAGCCCTGAAACCCGAAGCCGCCGCCAAAGGGGATGGCACTGCGGTCGATCGCGCGCTGGTCCTTGATGTCGAGCCCGGCGCAAAACGCCCGGCCGGCGCCGCGCATGACGACGATGCGCACGCTGGCGTCATTGTAGAGCTTGCCGAAATAATCGCTCAGTTCATGCACCATCGCCAGCGAGATGCTGTTCATCGCCTCGGGCCGGTTCAGCGTCAGCCAGTCGGTCGCCCCGCGCTTTTCGACCGTGATCGTGGCGTAATCCATCAGCGTGATCTCACTATCGCGATCCTTGTCCGTCGTCGATCTTGATGACGGTGCCCGTCACGCATTCCGATGCCGGTGACAACAGGAACAACAGGCTCGAATCCATCTGCGCCGGATCACCGATGCGGCCGCGCGGGAAAAACTGGGTGATATCGCCCATGCGCGCCAGCATGCCGTCCATCATTTCGGAACTGAAGGCGCCGGGCGCCAGCGCATTGACGTTGATATGGTTCTTCGCCCATTCGACCGCCAGCGCCTCGGTCATCCGCACCACCGCGCCCTTGCTCGTCGAATACAGCGCCGCGCCATTGCCGGCATAATCATAGGCCGCCATCGAGGCGATGTTGACAATCCGCCCCGGCGCCCCGGCCGCGATCAAGCGCCGCGCCACCTCGCACGACAGGATGAACGGCGCCCGCACATTGGTATCGAGCACCCGGTCGATCAGCTCGACCGACATTTTCACGGCGCGCTGCGCATCGGGAATGCCGGCATTGTTGACGAGCAGGCTGACCGGCCCCAGCGCCGCCTCCACCGTGCCGACGATGGCGGTCAATTGCGCGGCATCGGTCACATCGAGCGCAAACGCCTGCGCCACCCCGCCCGCGGCGTCGAGTTCGGCGACGAGCGCCGCCAGCCGGTCGGTGCGCCGCGCCGTCACCGCCACCGTCGCGCCGGCCGCCGCAATAACCCGCGCAAACCGCCAGCCCAGCCCCGCCGACGCACCGGTGACCAAAGCCACCTGGCCCGACAGATCATGCGCAGCATTGGGCAGGGGAAAACGCATCGGAACCCTTTCGTTTCACGCCAGTCTCGCCCGGAAACCGGCGCGGGCGCTACTGGCGCTACTGGCAGTAAGCGGTGGGCGTGCGCCTGCGGGAGAGGGATTTTTCTTTGCCTCCGGCGGC
>JBMOFG010000373.1:0-2521 GCA_049314415.1 Polymorphobacter sp. | reverse complement strand
CGGCGGCGGTGCCTATGGTTCGGTGCGTGTGGACCGTGCCATCGCGCTTGGCTGCTCGGCTGAACATGCGGGCAAGCTGATTTATACAAGCGATCATCCTGGCACGGGCGCCAGTGCAGCCACACCGATCGGCGTCACGTGCCATCTCTGTCATCGCCCACGCTGCGTCGCACGCTCGGCACCGCCGATCGGTCGCCAAGTGCTGCCTGCCGATTTCCGCGGCGCATCCGCTCCTTTTGGTTTTTCAGATATCTGACACTCCTGCCCGTACATATAAGCTTGGACTTGTCCTTGTGGTCGATTATTCGACTAGCAGATGACTTCCCGCCCGATTCCCCAAGCGGCCGACCTTTTCGGCGACATCGAGGCGACACCCAAGGTCGGGCTGCGCGATTATCTGCCTGGGCTGACGGTTGCAGGGCTGGCAACACTGGCAGCCGGCAGCCTGTCGCAACGCTATGGCGCGCCTTTGACACTCATGTCGCTGCTGATCGGGTTGGCGCTCAATTTTCTTTCGGTCGACCGGCGTCTGACCCCCGGTTTAACGCTGGCGGCGCGAGAACTGCTGCGCTGGGCAATCGTGCTCGTCGGCGCTCGGATAACCTATGGCCAGATTGCCGCGCTGGGCCCCGAAGCGCTCGGCATGGTAGTGCTCACCGTGATCGTCACCATCGGCGTCGGGGCCTTGGCGGCTCGTGCGCTCGGTTTTTCAGCAGCTTATGGCGTTCTGTCGGGCGGCGCCGTTGCAATTTGTGGCGGTTCGGCGGCGCTGGCGCTGTCGGCAACGCTGGGTGAGCGCCGGGTGCGCCAGGCTGAACTGACACTGGTACTCGTCGGCATTTCGGCGATGTCGTCGCTTGCGCTGGTGCTGTATCCGCCCGTAGCGCTCGCATTGGGCTTCAGCGATGCGCAGGCCGGCTATTTCCTAGGCGGTTCGGTCCATGATGTCGCCCAGGCGCTGGGTTCAGGTTATGCATATTCACCTGCAGCGGGAGAAACTGCCACGATCGTCAAGCTGGCACGGGTGGCGTTGCTTGCTCCGGTGTTGGCGGTTGTCGCGCTGATGTTCCCTTCGCAGCTTGAGATCAGCGGCGGCAAGCGTGCGGCGCCAGCAGTGCCTTGGTTCGTCGTCGGTTTTTTTATCGTCGCAGGCGTGAATTCAACGGGTGTGATCCCCCTCCCCGTCTCGCAGTTTGCAGCGGAGATCGCGGCGATCATGCTGGCCGTTTCGGTCGCAGCAACGGCCATCCGGTCGCCGCTCGCCGAAATCATGAAAACCGGGCCCAAGCCGCTGATCGTCATTGCAGCAGCAACGCTGGCAAGCTTTGCACTGGCGTTACTTTACGCGTTGCTGCGGATCAATTGAAAGAAAGAGGGGCACTGCTCTGATCTTGGCATTTGGCGGTTAATGCGCAGGGCTTGATCGCGTTAAAGCAAGGCGGGAACAGATGCCCGCGATCCAATTGCTGTGTGCGCGCTCGCAACACCGACCGTCCCGCTGATCCGCTTTCACCGCAGCCAGGCTGGTAAATCAATCACAAGCCCGTCGTACCCCGGTATTACTCCTTTTGGCAGTTCATCTGCCAGCGCCGCATAATCCATCGACTGGTCCATATGGGTAAGCACTGCAAGTTCGGGCAGATAATGCGCAATCCAGCCCAGGGTCTGCGCCAGATGGCTGTGTGTCGGGTGCGGATGACGGCGCAACGCATCAACGACCCAGAGATCTAGTCCGGCAAGCGCCACATCGGCGCGACTGTCGAGGGCCTTCACATCGGTCGAATATGCAAGAGCGCGACCGCCACATTCGATACGGTAACCCGTGGAATCTACATTACCATGGTTCTGTTGGAACGGCGTCACCAGCATGGCGCCAACATGAATGGCTTGGGATATATCGTTAGCCGTGCACGTCGGCGGGTAAAACTTGGTGCCTTGAAAGACATAGTCAAAGCGCTGGCGCAAAACTGACCATGTAGCCGGCGCGGCAAAACAGGCCACCGGCGTACCCATGGCGTGAAAAACCTGGCGAAGATCATCGATGCCATGGGCGTGATCGGCGTGGTCATGCGTGAGAAATACCGCATCAAGATGGCTGATACGCGCCGACAGTAATTGTTCGCGCAAATCAGGACCGGTATCGATCAGGATGTTGGTGTTACCCTGTTGGACGAGCAGCGAGACACGACGACGACGGTTCTTCGGATTGCCGGGATCACAATCGCCCCAGTCCCCTGCCCCGTCAGGGCCGCCGATGCGCGGTACGCCGCTCGACGTTCCGGAACCGAGCATGGTGACCTTCATGCCGGTGGCCGCGCCTTGCCGAACAGGCGAAAGAAGTTGACGGTGCTGTTGGCAGCAAGCGCTTCGGGCGCCTCCCCGCGCAGGCCGGCAAGGCAGCGCGCCGTATGGACAACAAAGCTGGGCTCGCAGGTCTTGCCGCGCATTGGTACCGGTGCGAGAAACGGCGCATCGGTTTCAACGAGCAGGCGATCACCAGGGATAGTTGCCGCTGTCGCCT
>JBMOFG010000372.1:0-2529 GCA_049314415.1 Polymorphobacter sp. | reverse complement strand
AGGCGATAAAAAAGATCTTCGCGGAACCGCCGCGCGGCGATCTCGGCGACAAGATCGCGCGACGTTGCGCTGATCACCCTGACATCGACGCGGACCCAGCGGCTGCCACCAACGCGCTGGAAAATCTGTTCGGTGAGGACGCGCAGGATCTTGGCCTGGGTCGGCAGCGGCATGTCGGCAACATCATCGAGAAACAGCGTGCCGCCATGCGCCTGTTCGAACAGGCCGGAATTGACGAGATGCCCGCCCTCCTCCTTGCCGAACAGCGCTTCTTCGACCCGGTCGGGGGTCATGCGGGCCGCGCTGACGACGACAAAGGGAGAGGCTTCGCGCGGGCTCCACTGGTGCAGCAGGCGCGCGGCGACTTCCTTGCCCGATCCGGCGGCGCCGGTGATCAGGACGCGGCTGCCGGTGGCGGCAACCCGCTTCAAGGTCGCGCGCACGCTGTTGATCAGCGCCGATGATCCGGTCAATTCGGTGTCAAAACCCACGCGCTCCTTCAGCGCTTCATATTCGCGCTTCAGGCGTTCGGTTTCGGTGGCGCGGCGAACGACCAGCAGCAATTGTTCGGCCTGAAAGGGTTTTTCGATGAAATCATAGGCGCCGCGCTTGATCGCGGTGACGGCGGTTTCGATATTGCCATGGCCCGAAATCACCACCACCGGCAGGGTCGGCTCGCGGCGCTTGATCTCGTCGAGCAGTTCGATGCCATCGAGCCGCGAGCCCTGCAGCCAGACATCGAGAACGATCAGCGAGGGCCGGCGTTCGGCCAGCGCCGCCAGCGCGCCATCGCTGTCACCGGCGGTGCGGGTATCATAGCCTTCGTCGCCTAAGACGCCGGAGATCACATCGCGGATATCGGCTTCATCGTCGACGATCAGAATGTCGAGTGCCATCTTGGTGGGTTATCCTAGGCTGACAGCTTGCAGGGAGGCGCGGGTTTCAGTCGGCAGCGTGTCGGTGGCCATCGCCCGGCTGAGCCATACCCGGGCAAAGGCGCCCGTCGTACCCGGCGCGTCGCCGAGTTCGAGGCTGCCACCGTGGTCCTCGATGATCTTCTTGACGATGGCGAGGCCGAGCCCGGTGCCGCGCGCCCGGGTGGTGACATAGGGTTCGGTCAGCCGCGTCCGGCTTTCCAGCGGCAGGCCGATGCCATTGTCGGTGATCGTCACGGTCACGGCGAGATCGTCATCGGCGATGGCGATGGTGATTTCCCCGGGGACCAGAGGCGCGCTGCCGGCATCGCGTTCGAGGCGCGCCGTCACCGCTTCGGCGGCATTTTTGAGCAAATTGGTCAACGCGCGCGCCAGTTGCTGGCGGTCGCAGACCAGAGGCTCGGCGGCGCTGCCTTCGATGCGATAGACAATGCCGGGATAGGCGACTTCCTGCAGTACCAGCGCCTGACGCACGACCGCGTCGATAACCTCGGGCGCGAACATCGGCTTGGGCAGTCGCGCGAAATCGGAAAATTCATCGACCATGCGGCGCAGATCGCCGACCTGGCGGACGATGGTCGCAGTCAGCAGCCCGAAGGTTTCCCGGTCATCGGCAATCTGTCCGCCATATTTGCGTTGCAGGCGCTCGGCAGCGAGCTGGATCGGTGTCAGCGGGTTCTTGATCTCGTGCGCGATACGCCGCGCCACATCGGCCCAGGCCGCGCGGCGCTGATCGGCGAGCTGCGCCGAAATATCATCAAAGGTCAGCACAAAGCCGTTTTCCGAACCGATTTCCCCGGCAATGCGCACCGACAGGGTCTGAATTTCGCTGCCGCGGGCAATGCGCACCTGCCGGGTTGTGGCGCCGCCATGCTGGGCTTCCTCGAGCATTTCGGCGAGTTCGGGAACGGCATGATGCAGCGATTGACCGGTAAGATCGCTTTCGCCGGTCCGGAGCAGCGCCGCGGCCGAGCGATTGACGACCCGGATGATACCAGCCGCTGAAATCGACAGCACCCCGGCCGAAACGCCCGACAGCACGGCCTCGGTGAACGCGCGCCGCCGGTCGAGTTGTTGATTGGCGCCAATAAGCGCGTTCTGCTGGGTCTTCAACTGGCTGGTCATGCGGTTGAAGGCGCGCGCCAGCGTGCCGATTTCGTCGGGCGAGCCGCGCACCGGGACCCGGGCATCGAGATCCCCTTCCCCCACCCGCTCTGCGGCCAGCGCCAGCCGCGCGATCGGCGCGACCAGACGGTTGGCCAGCCAGAGCGCGAACCAGACCGCCACCGCCAGCGTCAACAGCGACACCCCCATCAGCACGAGGTTGAAGCGCAACTGCATCGTCCGCGAGCGTTCGATCAGCGAGCGATATTCGCCCAGCGCCCCCGCCGCCTTGTCGGCACGCGCCAGCACCGCCGGATCGGCCTTGCGGCTGACATACAGATAACGGCCCGCCGTGTTGAGCGCGAAAATGGCTTCGATCCGGTCACTGCCCTTGGCGACCAGCGTCGCGCCGCCGCTGCGGGCGCTGCGGATATCGACCGTTTTCAGCCGCTTCGCCATATCGGCTGCGCTGGCCCCGCCAATCGCCACC
>JBMOFG010000371.1:0-2552 GCA_049314415.1 Polymorphobacter sp. | reverse complement strand
AGCGCCGCATAGGTGGCTTCGGCCAGATCATCGGCGTCCATCCGTTCGGGTTCGGCGGCGCGCCGGGCGAAATCCACCGCCATCACACGGTCGTGAAGCGAAAGCTTTCCGCCGCCAGCCCCGGCCCGAACGCCACGGCAAAGCCCTTGGCGGCGCGATCAACCGTCGTTCCGACCTGCCCCATGATGCGCTGGAGCACGAACATCAGCGTCGCCGACGACATGTTGCCATAGTCGCGCAGGACGCCGCGCGACCAGTGCAGCGCGTCGGCGGGCAGCGCAAAGCCGGTTTCGACCGCATCGAGGATGGTGCGCCCGCCGGCATGCACCGCCCACAGGTCATAATCGCTCACCTGTGTGCCGCGCAGCAGGCCCTCGCCATCGTTGCGCGCCGCCTCATGGCGCAGCGCGCGCTGGATCCGCCCGGGCACTTCGCCCGACAGATGCATGTCGAAACCCTGGTCACCGATGCGCCAGGTGATGGCATCGCCCGAATCTTCGATGGCGGCGGCGCGGAAATCATTCAGCGCCAGCCCGGTTTCATCGGCCGTCACCAGCGCCGCCGAACAACCATCGCCGAAAAGCAACATCGACAACAGCCGTTCGAGCACCTCGGTTTCCTGAAAATGCAGCGTGCACAGCTCGAGATTGACGACCAGCACCCGCGCCGACGGGTCCGACCGCACGAAATGATGCGCCAGCCGCAGCGAATTGACCGCCGCATAACAGCCCATGAAACCCACCACGGTGCGCTCCACACCGGGGTTCAGCCCGGCAGCCTTGACGATCAACTGGTCAATGCCGGGCGCGACAAAGCCGGTGCAAGACGCAACCACGAGATGCGTGATGCGCTCGCGCTCCCCGTCCAGCCCAAGCGCGTTGAGCGCGGCGGCAGCGATTTCGGGGGCCGACTTTTCAAAGCGCACCATGCGCGCGCCTGTCGAGGGGAACGCGCCCTTGGCATAAAAGCCATCGGTATCGGCCATGAATCGGTTGGGATTGGCCAGAGGTTCGAAATAGGAGAAGCGATGGTCGATCCCCGCCCTGCCGACCATGCGCTTGAAGATCAGCGCATTGCGGCGATCATCGATCATGTCCCCGACAAAATGCACGAACGCCGCGTGCACGTCGTTGGGCGGCACTGCCGTGCCGATGCGGTTTATGTGCGCCGTAACCATCTGTCTCTCCAGCCCCCGCATGGCATTGCCTGCACGGTCATCGTCAAAGTTGCAAGGTGGCGCGCCGTCGCTGCTATAAGGCGCCATGACAGATTGCATCTCGGACGTACCCGGCCTTGCCATTGGACATGCCCATGACCCTCGTATCAACACCGGAGTGACCCTCATCGTTCCCTCGGCTCCCATGGTGATGGCGGTCGATGTGCGCGGCGGCGGCCCCGGCACCCGCGAAACCGATGCGCTTGACCCATCAACGCTGGTCGAACGCGTGCATGGCCTCGCGCTTGCCGGGGGCTCGGTCTACGGACTGGCGGCGGCTGATGAACTGGTGCTGCTGTTGGCGGCAGCAGGCAAGGGCCTCGACATAGGCGCCGGCCTGCCGCGGGTGCCGGTTGTGCCAGCAGCGATATTGTTTGATCTCGCCAATGACGGCGACAAGAGCTGGGGGGCGGAGCCACCCTTTCGCGCACTCACCCGCGCGGCCTTTGCAATGCTCGGCACCGGCGACACCAGCGGTCGCCTCGGCGCTGGGTATGGCGCCCGCGCCGGCAGCCGCCCGGGCGGCATTGGCAGCGTTTCGGCCACATTATCGTCCGGCCACCGCATCGGCGCGCTGGTCGCGGCCAACAGCTTTGGCGAAGTCTATGCCGGCGCGCCGCCCGAAGGCGCTGTGCCGATGCCGAAACGCCGCGCCACTGGCCCGCTCGCCGACAGCGCCGGCAGCCGCAACACCAGTATCGGCGCCATCGCCACCGATGCGCCACTGACCCGCGCTCAGGCCCGGCGCGTCGCCATGATGGCGCAGGACGGCCTCGCCCGCTGCATCCGCCCGATCCATTGCCCTTTCGATGGCGACAGCCTGTTCGTCATCTCTACCGCGACCGACTCCGGCGCCGGCAGCGACGCGACCGCGATCACCGAGATCGGCACCATCGCCGCCGATCTCGTCGCCCGCGCTGTACGCCGAGCGGTGTTCGGGGAGGCGCAGCAGGCATGACCGGCGTGCAATATCACAGCCACGAAGGCGCCCGCCTCGCCTATCGCCACTTGGCTGGCACAGGGCCGCTACTCGTCTTCCTGCCAGGCTATATGTCGGACATGACCGGGTCCAAGGCTGCAGCGCTCGCCGATTGGGCAGCGGCGACGGGCAGAGGGCTGTTGCTGCTCGATTATTCGGGTTGTGGCGCTTCGGGGGGTGACTTTCTTGCTGGCAGCATCGGGCGATGGGTGACGGATGCCCGCGCCATCATCGACCATGTCGCGCCGGCTGGCCGCGTGCTGCTGGTCGGTTCGTCGATGGGCGGCTGGATCGCGCTGCGACTCGGGCTGGGCCTCGGTGACCGGCTGGCAGGCCTTGTCGGCATCGCGGCAGCCC
>JBMOFG010000370.1:0-2559 GCA_049314415.1 Polymorphobacter sp. | reverse complement strand
TAGCCTTCCGCCGCCGGCAGCGTCAGCCGCACCAGCAGCCCTCCCAGATCTTCCGATTCGTCCAGCGCGATACTGCCCCCGTAAATTTCAGCAACATCGCGGGCGATGGCAAGGCCAAGACCTGTCCCGGGCTTGTCGGTGTCAAGCCGTTCGCCGCGTGCGAACAGGCGCGCCCGTGCGATGGCGGGAATACCGGGGCCATCATCCTCGATCAGGATTTCAACCGTCTCGGCCGTGCCGCCGATGGTGATAAATACCCGGCCGCCGCCGTGCAGGACGGCATTGTCAACCAGGTTGCCGACCATTTCCTCCAGATCCTGGCGTTCACCACGAAACACTCGGGACTTGTCCCCGGCCAGATCTATAGTGACATCGCGGCCGTTATGGATGCGCGCGACAGTGCGCGCAATCGCCTGCATCGACGGCCATACCAGCGTCCGGGCAGTCGATGCGCCGCGCCGGCCGATCGCTCGGGCCCGCGCCAGTTGATGGTCGACGTGGCGGCGCATTGTGCGCACTTCACGCCTGACCGTCTGCGCCAGTGGATCGTCGCGGCCCTCGGTCTCTCCGACCAAGACGCTCATCGGCGTTTTCAGCGCGTGCGCCAGATTGCCGGCATGGCGTCGTGCTGCGTCAGCCTGGCGTTCGCTGTGATCGAGCAGTTCGTTTATTTCACCAACCAGCGGCGCAATTTCAACGGGGTAATCGGTTCCAACCTGCTGCGCATCGCCCGACCGAATAGCAGCAATGGCACGGCTGACCCGGCCCAGCGGCGACAGGCCATAGGTCGATTGCAGCGCCGCCAGCGCCAGCAGCCCAAGCCCGAGCACCCCCAGCGACCATAACAGGATCGCCTGTAACTGCCGCACCTGACTGTCAAGATCCCGGGTCGATTGGGCCACCTGAAAATAGAAGATCGTCGGCGCGCCGGGCAGGCGGATATCCCGCGCCATGACACGAAGCGGTTCATTTACAAAGCGCTGGCTGCCGTAACGACATGGCTTGCGGCAATCCTGGCCGGTTGCGCCGACAAGCGTCCGGTCCCACAGCGACCGCGAGCGGAAGCTTTCATGGCCCGGCGCCGATACCTGCCAGTATAGCCCAGAATAGGGTTCAAAAAAGCGCTGGTCACCAAGCGGCCGGAGGAAATGTACCTCGCCGCCGTCATCAAGCTCGGCGCTCGACACCATGGCGGTCAACACAAAATCGAGCTGGCTATCGAAATTGCGCGTGATGGCGCCCACCAGCACACGATCAAGCGCCACGCCGCCCAGTCCGAGCAACGGGATGATCCACGCTGCGGCCAGGGCAATCATGCGGAGCCGCAACGATGCTGCCGGCGACCAGCGCGAAGCCGACCAACGGTCGCGCAACGCTAAAGCCGACCAGCGGCCGCGCTGCGGCGCTGCAGCATCGGGGTCAGAAGGGGTCGTCGAGACTGTAGCCAAGGCCGCGGGTCGTGCTTATCAGGTCAGGCCCGAGTTTCTTGCGGATCCGCGTGATGAACACTTCGATGGTGTTCGAATCACGGTCGAAATCTTGATCGTAAATATGCTCGATCAGCTCAGTCCGGCTGACCACCTTGCCCTTGTGATGCATCAGATAACTGAGCAGCTTGAATTCCTGCGCGGTCAGCTTGACCGGTTCGCCATCAAGCGTCACCCGTCCCGAGCGCGAATCGAGCCTTACGCCACCGGCGGTCAGTTCCGATGTCGCCTGGCCGGCCGCGCGGCGGATCAGCGCGCGGAGGCGGGCGATCAATTCCTCGGTCTTGAACGGCTTGGCGAGATAATCATCGGCACCGGCATCGAGCCCGGCAACCTTGTCCGACCAACTGTCGCGCGCCGTAAGCAACAGCACCGGCATGGTGAGACCGGCCTTACGCCAGCGATCGAGTACGGTCAGGCCATCGAGTTCGGGCAAGCCAAGATCGAGCACCACGGCATCGTAGTTTTCGGTGCTGCCAAGATAATGGCCGTCTTCACCATCGCTGGCGACATCGACGGCATAGCCTGCCGCTTCCAGCGTGGACTTGAGCTGACGCTGCAGATTAGGCTCGTCCTCGACGACCAGTACACGCATTCGGCTGTCCTAAAAACTGCGCCGCGAGCGACGCTGCCCCGTCCGGGCGTCGACATCGACGTTGATGACGTTGCCATCGACAAGAAAGCGGAAGCGGTATGTCAAGGTTGCCGCATCGAATTCGACACCGACATGTTCACCGCGCACCTGCTGCATAACCCGGGTGCGGATCGTTTCATAAGGCAGGATATCGCCGGCCTCCTGCAGCGCGCGCACCTTGTTCTCAACGCCGGCCGCCACCGGAGTTGCCGCGAAAAGGGCTGCGCATAGCAAGAGGGGGAAGTACGATGGCATGTACAACGTCACTAAACCTGAAAATCAACAACATACAATCCCTGTTTGGCCGTGAATGGTCAATGAATGTAGCGCTTCGGGCTGGGCTCGCGATGGCAACGGCGGGTATCGGCGCTTTTCCGTTTGCCCTCGGCGCGTTTCCGTTCCAGTTGGCGGCTCCCCGCACGTTTCTTTTTCCGCCGC
>JBMOFG010000369.1:0-2568 GCA_049314415.1 Polymorphobacter sp. | reverse complement strand
CTCGGGCTGCATCCTCTACGCCGAAATTGCTAAGCGGGTGGCAAACCCCGATGCCAAGGCACTTTTCAAGCTGATGGCGCGTGACGAATCGCGCCACGCCGGTTTTATCAACGACAGCTTGAAGGATGCCGGTATTGGCATCGATCTCAGCTTTCTGACCAAAACCAAGAAATACACCTATTTCCGGCCAAAATTTATCTATTATGCGACCTATTTGTCGGAAAAGATCGGTTATGCGCGCTACATCACCATCTTCCGCCATCTCGAGCGCCACCCAGAAATGCGCTTCCACCCGATTTTCAAATGGTTCCAGGAATGGTGCAACGATGAGTTCCGCCACGGCGAGGCCTTTGCCTTGCTGATGCGCGCCGATCCCAAGCTGCTTTCCGGCTACAACAAGCTATGGATCCGCTTCTTCCTCGTTGCTGTCTACACAACGATGTATGTACGCGATCACAACCGCCCAGCGCTGTATGAAGCCTTTGGCATCAACCCGACTGAATATGGTTTCAAGGTGTTCAACATCACCACCGAAATCACTGGCCAGGTCTTCCCGCTGAAGCTCGATACCGATGCTCCCAAGTTCCGCGCCCTGCTCGAAACGATGCGCGGCATTTCGGCAAGTATGGACGCGGCGCGCGCCGAAGGCGGTCTTAGCGGTGGCATCAAGCGTTTGGGCCTGACGCTGGCCGCCGCCGCGACCTTTGTGCGCCTTTACACCCAGCCCGTGCAATCGACTGCTCTGCCCGCCAGCGTGCGCATGCAGCCCGCTTGGTAAGGTTATCGTGTCGGCGCTAGCCCTGCCTCTGCTGTTCGCGACCGTGCTGTGGTTCGTCGCCACCGGCTTCGTCCTGTGGCTCGACCGCCTGCCGAGCCGGACCTGGCCGGCGAGCATCGTTGGCGCCACGGTGGCAAGCGGTTTTGCGATGGGTGGCATCATCACCAGCGCGCCCATGACCGGCAGTGCCGCTGCGTATGCTGCTTTTGCCTGCGCGCTGGTGCTGTGGGGCTGGCACGAACTTTCGTTCCTGATGGGATTCGTTACGGGTCCGAACTGCGCACCTTGTCCCCCCGGTGTCGCTGGCTGGCAGCGCTTTCGGCTCGCTGCCGCTACGCTCATCCACCATGAAGTGGCGATGTTCCTGACAGTGCTGGTGATTGGCGGCGCCACTTGGGGGCAGCCCAACCAGACCGCTCTCCTCACCTTCACGCTGCTGTTTGTCATGCGGTTGTCCGCCAAGTTCAATATTTTTGCCGGTGTGCCCCACTTGTCGACTGAGATGATGCCCGATCACATGCGTTATCTTGCCAGCTATTTCCGTATCCGGCCGCCGCAGCTGTTCTTTGCCGGCAGCGTTATGGCCATAGCGTCGCTGGCGGCCTGGCTGGGCAACGCCGCCTTGCAAGCTCGTGAAGGGGTCGCAACTTGTTACGCGCTGGCCTTCGCCCTTGTCGTGCTGGCCTTCATCGAACATGGCTTCCTGGTCGTGCCTTGGCAGGATACCAGCCTGTTCCGCTGGGCGCTGCGCGACGCACAACGCCGGGTTCATCCGGCAACTTCTGATGGCAACGGCGGCTGATCGGTTATAACCAGAAAAGGAAATACGCTTGCAGCCCCGGAAACCAGCGGGCAATAAGCGTTGGGGAGACTCAAATGGATTATGAAGCCCATTTTCAGGCTGCGCTCGATGGCCTGAAGGAACGCGGAAACTACCGTGTGTTCGCCGAGCTGCAGCGTCGCAAGGGTGAGTATCCGCGCGCGACGCGCCATCTTGAGAATGGCGAGAAGCAGGAAGTCACCGTCTGGTGCTCGAATGATTATCTCGGCATGGGACAGCACCCGGCCGTGATCGAAGCGATGCATGAAGAACTCGATCGCTCCGGTGCCGGCGCCGGTGGCACGCGCAACATCTCGGGCACCATGCATGCGCATCGCCAGCTCGAGATCGAACTTGCTGACCTGCATGGCAAGGAAGACGCGCTGCTGTTCACATCGGGCTATGTCTCGAACTGGGCGGCGCTTGGCACGTTGGCGGCCAAGCTCCCCAATTGCGTCGTGCTTTCGGACGCGCTCAACCACGCCTCGATGATCGAAGGCATCCGCCACAGCCGCGCCGAATGCCTTAAGTTCAAGCATAATGATGTAGAGGATCTCGATCGCCTGCTGGCTGGCATCGAACCGGGTCGGCCCAAGCTGGTGGCCTTCGAATCGGTCTATTCAATGGATGGCGACATCGCGCCCATTAAGGAAATCATCGAAGTCTGCGAAAAGCATGGCGCAATGACCTATATCGATGAAGTCCATACCGTTGGCATGTACGGCCCGCGCGGCGGCGGCGTTGCCGAACGCGAAGGCCTGATGGACCGGTTGACGGTGATCGAAGGCACGCTCGGTAAGGCCTTCGGTGTCGTCGGCGGTTATATCGCCGGTTCCAAGGCGATGTGCGATTTCGTGCGCAGTTTTGCTTCGGGTTTCATCTTTACCACGGCGCTCCCGCCGGCGATCGCGGCTGGGGCGCTTGCGAGCGTCCGCCATCTCAAGGAATCGCCGTTCGAGCGCAAGCGCCA
>JBMOFG010000368.1:0-2637 GCA_049314415.1 Polymorphobacter sp. | reverse complement strand
ATTGCAGCCCATTCATCGCGGCAAAATAGGCTTCGGTCAGGGTCTTCATACACTCAGCAAAGCCGTCGCCACCTTCGGTCGGCCCCGGCCCAGGCATGGCGCCGCCAAGGTTCTTGGCCACCATTGACAGCGCGCGTTGCGCGAGATTGCCGATGCCGTTGGCGAGATCGGCATTGGTTCGTTCGATGATCGCTTCGTCGCTATAGCTGCCGTCCTCACCAAACGCGACTTCGCGCAGCAGGAACCAGCGGAGCCGGTCGACGCCAAAACGCGACGCCATCTCGGCCGGATCAACGACATTGCCGTCCGATTTCGACATTTTCACGCCGCGATTGAGCACGAAGCCATGGCCGAAAACCGCTTTCGGCAAGGGCAAGTCGGCGGACATCAGAAATGCCGGCCAGTAGACCGCATGAAATCGCACGACATCCTTGCCGATAATATGCAGATCGGCCGGCCACCATTCACCATCGATGCCACCGGCACCGGTCAGATAATTGGCCAGCGCATCGACCCAGACGTACATGACATGGCCGGGGCTGCCCGGCACCGCTATGCCCCAGTCGAAACTGGTGCGCGACATCGACAGGTCCCTCAAACCAGCGTCAACAAAAGCGCGCATCTCGTTGAACCGGCTTGATGGCTGAATGAAGTCGGGCTGGTCAGCATAAAGTTTGAGCAATGGCTCGGCATAGGCGGACAGCTTGAAAAACCAGCTTTCCTCCACGGTCCATTCAACCGGCGTTCCCTGAGGCGACAGCTTTACAGGCAGGCCTTGCGCATCTTCGGCAGCAACAACTTCGCTTTCATCATAATAGGCTTCGTCACGAACCGAGTACCAGCCTTCGTAGCGGTCGAGGTAGAGGTCACCTTTGTCGGCCATGCGCTGCCAAAGCGTCTGGCAGAGCGCCTTGTGGTCGGCATCGGTTGTGCGGATAAAGCGGTCGAAGCTGATGCCCAATTGGCGATCGAGTTCAATAAACGGCTGCACTGTACCATCGACATAGGTACGCGGCGCCACCCCGGCGGCACGGGCCGCCTGAGCGATTTTCAGGCCATGTTCGTCGGTGCCGGTCAGGAAGTGCACATCATAGCCATCAAGCCGCTTGAAGCGTGCGACGGCGTCACTGGCGATAGCCTCATAGGCGTGGCCCATATGTGGCCGGCCATTAGGGTAGGCGATAGCGGTGGTCAGATAAAATCGCTTGCTCATAGCGCCAGCGAATGGGGCAAAGCGTGCCGTAGCGCAACAGGGCGCTGCAAAAACCGCAACGATCAACGCCCTGCGAGCGCTGCCACCTTGATCCCGAGATCGAACGCCACCTGCCCCGGATCGAGCGAAAGCGCCACCGCGCCTCCGGCCAGATCGGTACTTGCTTCCCAAAGCGCCAGCGCCTGGGCAAGTGCCGTGCCCTGGCGCCGTCGAGCGGCGCGGGCAATCATCGCAGGCGCAAGCTCCAGAAAGGCTTCGTAACGCGCTGTGTTGGCCTTGCCGGCAAGGCTGCGGGCCAGCGCCTGCGCCCGTGCCGGCGCCGTAGCGGGAGTGCTAGCGGCCAATTCTTCAAGCTGGTCGACGAGCGCCGGGATACCGTTTTCGGCGAAGCGCAGCGCGCGGCCAGGGGCGCCTTCGGCGATACCGACCAGTGTGGCGCGATCATCATCATCCAGCTCGGGCGCAGCGCTTTCGAGGATTGCTGACACAGCGGTATCGGAAAGCCGGTTGAACCGCAGCGTGCGGCACCGCGACCGGATCGTTGGCAACAACCGCCCGGGCATATGGCTGATCAAGAAGAATAAAGTTTGTTCAGGTGGTTCTTCAAGATTTTTGAGTAAGGCATTGGCTGATTGAGTATTCATCTCATCAGCACTATCAACAATAACAATACGCCATTTGGCGATCGACGGTGTCTGGCGGAATAGCGGCTGCAGTGCACGCACCTCATCAACGCGGATCACAGCGCGCAATTTGCCCTTGTCATCCTCGGTACGTACCAACTGACGAAAGTCAGGATGGCTTCCCGCAGCAACCAGCGACGCGGCTGGACTGGCTATGGCGCCGTCAAAGCCTTCTCCACGAGGCTTTCCGGCAAGCAACCAGATAGCCGCCTGTCGGGCAAACAAGGCCTTGCCCAGTCCCTGGGGGCCGGTCAGCAGCCAACCATGATGCGGTCTATCTCCGGCAAAAGCCTGCTTGAAGGCGTGGATCTGTCCCTCGTGACCGATCATACGCCGACCAGCGCCGCGATTTCGGCGGCGATTATTTCCACCGACCGATCGGCAGCGATAGCATGGCAGCGAAGGGGATGCCGGACTGAAAGGCCGGCAAAAAACGCAGACACCCGAGCGTGAAAACCGGCATCATGGCCTTCAAAACGTGCTTCGGTCGTCCCCCTTGCACCCGCGCGCGCCAGTCCCTGCGCCGGCCCCAGATGCAGTACCACCGTCAGGTCGGGCCACAAATCCCCCGTGATTTTTTCATGCAGGGCACAAAGATCCGCATCAGCGAGCCCCTTTCCCGCCCCCTGATAGGCCCGCGTCGAATCCACGAACCGATCGCAGATCACCCAATCACCGCGCGCCAGCGCCGGGCGGATTATCCGTTCCACATGGTCGGCACGCGCGGCGTTGACCAAGCAG
>JBMOFG010000367.1:0-2647 GCA_049314415.1 Polymorphobacter sp. | reverse complement strand
TTGCCGGCCGCGATGACAATATGGCCGTCCTGGCACTGATAGGCGGCAAAGGGCGTGATGCTCGGGTGGCGCGCTCCCAAGGGTCCTGGTGCAACGCCCGACACGGCATAGCGCGCTACGGCGTTCTCAAGGATGGCGATCTGGCCGTCGAGCATCGCGACCTCGACGAACTGGCCTTCGCCGGTGCGCGCCCGGTCGTGCAGCGCCGACAGGATGCCGATGACGGTGAACAGCCCGGCGGTGATGTCGCCAACCGATGTGCCGACGCGGGTCGGCTTGCCGCCGGGCCAGCCGGTGACGCTCATGATGCCGCCCATCGCCTGCACGACCATGTCATAGGCGGCCTTGTGCGCATCGGGCCCGGTCTGGCCAAAGCCCGAGGCGGCGGCATAGATCAGTCGCGGGTGGCGGGCGTTCAGCACATCCCATCCCAGTCCGAGCCGCGCCATCACCCCCGGACGGTAATTTTCGACAAGCACATCGGCACGCGCAACCAGCGCTTCGAAGATGGCGCGGTCGCCCGGGTCCTTCAGGTCGAGCGCGATCGATTGCTTGCCGCGGTTGATGCTGGCGAAATAGGCGCTCTGATCACCCAGGAACGGCCCGATTTGGCGGCTGTCGTCGCCGGTTCCCGGCCGTTCGACCTTGATGACACGGGCGCCGAGATCGGACAATATCATCGTGGCATAAGGCCCGGCGAGCACCCGCGACAGATCGATGATGAGCAGGTCGTCAAGAGGGCCGGGGGGTCGCATAGCCCTTGCCTAGCCCGTAATGACGGCTGCGCCAATTGCCAAGCGCATGCCAAGGTCAGTTGCAGCTTGCCAACGCCAAGCCCGACCCCAAAAAACCGCTTGCCGCCCCTTTCGGTGGGGCAGCCATATGTGCAACGATGTGCCGGCACGACACCGTGAGGACATATTTCATGACATTCCGTTCTATCGCGCTGGTCGCATTGCTGGCCAGTTCGTCGCTGGCCATGGCGCAGATATCGCCCGAACAGGCCGGGCGCGAAGCCGTCCTCGATGCCAGCGTGTCGGCCAGCGAGCAAATGGGCTGGCTCAAGCAGATGGCATCGGCGCCCAACCATGTCGGCAGCGCGCATGACAAAGCCAATGCCGAATTCATTCTCAGCCAGTTCAAGGCCTGGGGCTGGGATGCCAAAATCGAAGAGTTCGAGGTGCTTTACCCAACCCCGATCAAGACCCAGCTCAACCTTGTCGCCCCCGTCGCCGTGTCGCTTGGTGGCCAGGAACCGACAATCCCCGAGGACGCGACCAGCGCAAACCTAAAGGACGCGCTGCCGCCCTATGTCGCCTTTCAGGGCGATGGCGATGTCACCGCCGATGTGGTCTATGTGAACTATGGCTTGCCCGGCGATTATGCGGCGCTGGCGCGGCGCGGTATCAGCGTGAAGGGCAAGATCGCGCTCGCCCGCTATGGCGGCGGCTGGCGCGGCCTGAAGCCGAAATTGGCGCAGGAACAGGGCGCCATCGGTGCGCTGATCTATTCCGATCCCGCGAATGACGGCTATGCCACCGCCGACACCTACCCCAATGGCGGCGCCCGCCCCGACACCGGCGTGCAGCGCGGCTCGGTCGCCGACATGACGACCTATCCGGGCGATCCCGGCACACCGGGCTATGGCTCGGTGAAGGGTGCCAAGCGGATCGACCGCAAGGACGCCGTCACCATCATGAAGATCCCGACGCTGCCGATCTCCTATGGCGACGCCATGAAGATTTTTGCCCAGCTGAAGGGTCCTATCGTGCCCGACGGTTTCAAGGGTGCGCTGCCAATCACTTACCGCACCGGCGGCGATGGCAGTGTCAAGCTGCACCTTCAGGTCGAATCGGACTGGTCATTGAAGCCGGTCTACAATGTCATCGCCATGCTGAAGGGCAAGGATCGCCCCGATGAATGGGTGGTGCGCGGCAATCACCATGACGGCTGGGTGTTCGGCGCCGCCGATCCGTTGTCGGGCGAAGTCGCCATGCTGTCGGAAGCCAAAGCGCTGGGTCAGCTCGCCAAGGCCGGCTGGCGGCCGTCGCGCACCATCGTCTATGCCAGTTGGGATGCCGAGGAACCGATGCTGCTCGGCAGCACTGAATGGGTCGAAACCCATGACGCCGAACTCAAGGCCAAGGCGATCATCTACATCAACACTGACGGCAATGGCCGCGGTTTCCTTGGCGCTGAGGGCAGCCATCAGTACGCTCACCTTGTCAATCAGGTGGCCGCTGATGTGAAGGACCCGCAGACGGGCGCCAGTGTGCTCGAACGCGCCCGCGCCAAGCTGCGCGCTGACGCTTTCGATGGCGGCCGGGTTGATGCCGATGAGCTCAAGGCTGCCGAAGCGGGCGGCGACCTGCCGATGGGGCCATTGGGTTCCGGGTCGGATTACTCGTCGTTCCTGCAACATGCCGGGGTGCCGTCGCTCAACCTCGGCTTCGGCGGGGAGGGAGAAAGCGCTGGTTCCTACCATTCGATCTACGACAGCTATGACCATTTCGTTCGCTTCGACGATCCGGGCCTCGCCTATGGCGCAGCGCTGTCGAAGACGGTCGGCCGGGTCGTGCTGCGTATCGCCGATGCCGAGTCGCCGCCGGTGCGCTTCGTTGATTTGGCGGCGACGGTGCGCGGCTAT
>JBMOFG010000366.1:0-2680 GCA_049314415.1 Polymorphobacter sp. | reverse complement strand
GCACAACCAGGTCCTTGAGGATATGGTTGAGCGCATGGCCGATGTGCATGTCGCCGTTGGCGTAGGGTGGGCCATCGTGAAGGATGAACTTTTCGCGGCCACGCCGGGCGTCGCGGAGTTTTTCATACAGGCCATCGCCCAGCCATTTCGCCAGAATGGTTGGCTCCTTTTCGGGCAGGCCGGCCTTCATCGGGAAATCGGTCTTGGGCAAGAAGACGGTGGCGCGATAATCGGGGATGGTCATGATAACCAGCGTCTAGAGGAGCGGTGCGCGCTTTTCCACCCCTCTCCCCCTGCGGGAGAGGGCGACCCGGCGCAGCCGAGCGGGGTGAGGGGTAAGAGCGGGCATGGCTAACTCCCTTTCCCGTTGCGGGGAGGGAGTCAGGCGAGGACCGCTCTTGCCGCCTCCGCATCCGCGGCGATCTGCGCCTTGAGCGCCTCCAGCCCCAGCAACTTCATTTCCGGCCGCAGATAGGCAATCAGCTCGACCTCGAGCGTCTTGCCATATAAATCCCCCTCCCAATCGAGCAGCCAGGTTTCGAGCAGCTCGACCGGCGGTTCGATCATCGGGCGGATACCGAGGTTGGCGACACCCTTGACGCGCTTGCCGCCGGGCACGCGTACCATAACGGCATAAACGCCATAGGCCGGGCGGACATAATCACCGAGCCGCATGTTGGCGGTGGGAAAGCCAAGCGTCCGGCCCAATTTCGCGCCATGTTCGACCGCGCCGCGGATGGTGAAGGGCCGCGTCAGCAGCTGCGCCGCCCCGGCCGGATCGGCAGCGCGCAGCAGGCTGCGGATGCGGGTAGAGGAAATCGTGCCCGCGCCATCGGCCACCGGCGCCACGACTTCGGCGGTGAAGCCGTGCACTGCCCCTAGGTCCGCCAATTGCGCCGTATCGCCGCTGCGGTTGCTGCCGAAGGTGAAATCGCCCCCCGTCACTACGCCGGCGACGCCCATGCGCCGCACCAGCCATTGCGTGACGAAATCCTCGGCTGACAGCGCGGCGATTTCGCGGCCAAAGGGGATCATCACCGCCGCGTCGATGCCGAACTTGGTCAGCAGGTCAAAACGCTGCCCCATGCTGGTCAGCGCGAATGGTGGCAGGTCGGGCTTGAACAACCGCGCCGGGTGCGGATCAAAGCTGGCGACAAGCGTCGCCACCTCGCGCTCCCGCGCGATGGCGAGCGCGCGGCCCACTACGGCCTGGTGGCCGGCATGAAAGCCGTCGAAATTGCCGAGCGCGACGATGCCGCCGCGAAAGCGTTCGGGCAGTATCGCCCCGCCGGTAATGCGTTCCATGCCCCGCGCTTATGCTGCCGGCTGGGCGGTAGCAAGGGGCGCGAGCCCGGCGGTCAATAGTCGCAGCGCATTGCCGCCCATTATCTTGGCGATATCGGCCTCGGCCATGCCGGCGGCGAGCAGCGCCTCGGTCACCGCGTCGATGTGCGCGGTGTCAAAGCCCGTCGTCGTCGAACCGTCGAAGTCCGAGCCCAGCCCGACATGGTCGATGCCAGCGATCTTCACGGCGTAGATGATGGCCTTTGCCGTTGCCTGCGGCGTTGCGGCGCACACGGCGGCATCCCAATAACCGATGCCGATCATGCCGCCGTTGCGAGCGAGCAGCCGCAGTTCATCGTCTGTCAGGTTGCGGTTGGTGTTGCAGGTGCCCTTGACCCCGCCATGGCTGACCACGACCGGGCGGCGCGCTACCTGCATGACTTCGGCAAAGGTCGCGTGGCTGCTGTGCGCGAGGTCGATGATGATGCCGCGGTCCTCCATCACCGGCACGAGGCGGCGGCCGAGCGCGGTGAGCCCGCCCTTTTTCTCGCCGTGCATCGATCCGGCGATGTCATTGTCGAAGAAATGCGCCAGCCCCATCATGCGGAAGCCGGCGCGATACAGCACGGCAAGGTTGGCGGGGTTGCCTTCAAGATTCTGCATGCCCTCGCTCGACAACAGCGCGCCAGTGACGCGTTTGCCGGCAGCGCGGTCGGTGATGAGGGTGGCGAGGTCGGCGGGCGTGCGGACGATGCGCAGCCGGCTGTTGCTGGCGGTTTCGGCGCGGCGCAGCTTTTCGGCATGCCACAGCGAGCGGTTGAGCAGCGCTGGCCCGAACAGCCCCCAGGTGTTGACTGGCTGCATCTGGCCGATGGCGAGCAGGGTGATATTGTCGGTCTTGTCGCTGTTTGATTCGTAATTCTGGCCCTTGGGCGTCTTGGTCACGCTGGAAAACATCTGCAACGCGACATTGCCGGCCTCGAGCCGGTCAAGATCGATATGGCCGCGATCAGACGGTGCATCGATCGGGCGCTGCCACAGCAAGGTGTCGCCATGTGCGTCGATAATCACCAACCGCTTGTGTAGCGCTTTGGCGGCCGCCGAAACGGGCCATTGCCCGCTGCCTTCGATGCGGTTCATCGATTTTTCGGCCAGCGTCGGCGCCAGTTCGAAAAAGCCGATGGTAGCGACCGCGACAAGCCCGGTCAGTATAATCAGGAATTTGCGCATCGGTGTCGGCTCCCCCGGCCGCCGTGACGGGGCCTAATATTTCGTTCGCAGTGTCAGCCGAGCCGCACGCGGCCCGCCGGTGCTGATGTTGTTATCGTTGTGTGCCGATGGAAAATAGCCGGTGTTGAACAGATTTTCGATATTGACCTGCACATCGATGCCCTTG
>JBMOFG010000365.1:0-2681 GCA_049314415.1 Polymorphobacter sp. | reverse complement strand
GTGCCGCCGGCGCGGCATTCGGCGATAAAGGCGGCGAGGCCGGGGTTATTATCGGCGAGCCCGAGGCTGATCGGGTGATCGAGGGCAAGCGCAGCAAAGCTAGCGCCAAACATCGTATCGGGGCGCGTGGTGAACACGTCGAAATTCGTGTCGCTGTCGGCGACTTGGAAGGTGAAGCGCATGCCCTGCGACTTGCCGATCCAGTTTTCCTGCATCAACCGGACTTTTTCAGGCCAGTTTTCGAGCGTCTTCAGGCCGTCGAGCAGGTCATCGGCAAAATCGGTGATCTTGAGAAACCATTGGTTCAGTCGACGGCGTTCGATGACGGCGCCGGAACGCCAGCCACGGCCATCGATGACCTGTTCATTTGCGAGCACGGTCATATCGACCGGATCCCAGTTCACCGCCGATTCCTTGCGATAGACGAGGCCGGCAGCTAGCAGATCGAGGAACAGCGCCTGTTCTTGGCCGTAGTAATCGGGCTCGCAGGTGGCGAGCTCGCGGCTCCAGTCGAGCGCAAAGCCGAGGCGCTGCAACTGGGCGCGCATCGCCGCTATATTGGCGCGTGTCCAGCCGCCGGGGTGAATGCCGCGTTCCATCGCGGCATTTTCGGCCGGCATGCCAAAGGCATCCCACCCCATCGGATGGAGCACTTCAAAACCCTGCGCGCGACGGGTGCGCGCGATGACATCGCCCATCGTGTAATTGCGGACATGGCCGATATGGATGCGCCCCGACGGATAGGGGAACATCTCCAGCACATAGGCCTTGGGGCGCGGCGACGCGTCGTCCGCCGCAAAGCTGTTGGCAACGTCCCATGCCTTTTGCCAGCGCGCCTCCGCGCCCTTGTGATCGAACTTGGTCGCCATGGGAGCGGTATCAGCCCGAATATTGCGCGCGGCGCAGGTCGCGGGCGCGGCTGAGGATCGTTTCTTCCAGCTTTTGCACTGTGCCGGCGCGCACCGGCGCATCAACCCAGCCGCTGCCGGCAAGCGCTTGGCGAATGGCGGCGACCTTCAAGGCGTCCGAGCGCAATTCGGTGTCGAGAATCGTTATTGTCACCTTAACGCGTTCATTGGGAGCCTGAGGGGTGGCATACCAATCGGTGATGATGACACCGCCATTAGAATCGACCTGAGCGAGCGGCATGAAACCGATGGTATCGAGAGCGGCCCGCCATAAATAGGCGTTGACGCCGATCGTTGTCACCCGCGCTGGCGCTTCGCTACCGACCGCCACCTTTTCCTTCTTGCCCCCACAGGCGGCCAGCGGCGCAGTGAGCGCCAGAAACCCGAGGACAATTACGACGCGACGCACTGGCAGCCCTTCCCGAAACTTCGTTGAGCCTTATAGGCGCGCCCGGCACGTTGCGCCAAGCAGAAGCTGCGCCCTTCGCAACTGTGCGCGCCAAAGCACAGTCGACTGAAATAAATTCACAGCTTGCCGTTGCTAGCACGGTTAATGGCTGGGCGCGGGGAAAACCCGCTGATAGGAAAAAGGCATGGATAGGCGAGTCGATTCGCGCGGGAAAATCCCTGCACCGACCAGCCCCGCAGGCACACCACGCCGGCGGGACCCCGCTCCACGTGCAATTTACATGGCGTGCGTGACGCTTTTCGGTGCACTGGCCCTTGCCGCCACCCCGGCGCTTGCCGCCAGGACTGACGGTCGCGCCTCCGGCAAGCCCACCAAGCAGCGTTTCAGCCTTGAAACACCGCTGACGCCCTTTCAGCCGACGATTAGCGATTCGTCCAAATTCAGCTTTACGGCATCGGGCAGCAATCCGGCGATGTCACGCCTGCAGACCCTCGAACGCGCTTTCCGCTTCACGCCATCAGGGCAGAGCGACAATCGCAAGGCGCTATCGCTGGGAGTCAGCACCCGGGTCACCGCGGCCGCGACGGATCGCTCGCGGGCAGCCGCTCCGATCGAGTCGCTCGCGTCATTGCCGGCATCGTATAATGTCGATCTGTCGGTCGGCTGGAAAGGCTTTGCCGTCAACACCGGCTTTGGCCATGTCGAACCCGGCCCCGGTGCTCTGCTCGCCGGCCCGCGCGATTCGGTCGACCTCGGCCTGAGCTATGGTGGCAAGAACTGGCGGACCAGTCTGCAAGGCACCGCCGAACATGGTTCACTGCTCGCGCTTACGCCGCTCGAACGGCGATATTCGGTCCAGCTGGGCGGCGCTTACGCGATCGCACCACGTGTGTCGGTAAATGGCGGCGTGCGCTACAAGCTGGCACCATTGGCGCCGTCCTTGCTCGATCCAAACCGTGACGACCAAGCCGTCTATCTCGGCACCAACGTCGCCTTCTGATCACCGTCGTGATACCCGACGACGATGCGGGCCAAAGGCTGGCGCTCATCCGTGACACCATCACCCGTACAGCGAGAATCGCCGGGCGCGACCCGGCCGCGATCGAACTGATCGCGGTCAGCAAAACCTTCGGCGTTGATGCCATCGCTCCGTTGATCGCCGCCGGACAGCGCAGCTTTGGCGAAAATCGCGTGGCAGAAGCACAGGAAAAATGGCCGGCGCTCCGCGCTGCGACGCCGGGCCTGCGCCTGCATCTGATCGGGCAACTGCAATCGAACAAGGCGGCCGAGGCTGTGGCGCTGTTCGACGTCATCCACGGTGTGGACCGGCCATCACTGGTGACGGCGCTGGGCAAGGCTATGGC
>JBMOFG010000364.1:0-2690 GCA_049314415.1 Polymorphobacter sp. | reverse complement strand
CAGCGCAATGTCCGGCAACGCCCGTTGCTGTTGTTTCCAAAAATCAGATGGGGTATGGGGTCTGCGGCCCCAGCCGCCGGAGGCCCTTAAAGACGACTGCTGGCGGCCCTTAGCGTCACCTGCCAGTACCCGCCAGCCGCGCCAGCGCATCGCCTTCGACGCGCATTTTCGTCCATTCGTCCTGCATCACCGCGCCAAGACCCTTGTAAAAACCGATTGCCGGCGCGTTCCAATCGAGCACCGACCATTCGAAGCGACTATAATCGCGCGCCACGGCGATCCCGGCCAGATGCACCAGCAAGGCCTTGCCGACCCCCTGCCCGCGTGCCTGCGGCCGCACAAACAGGTCTTCGAGATAGATCCCGCCCTTGCCCGCCCAGGTCGAAAAATTGCTGAAGAACAGCGCCAGCCCCACGGCTTCGCCGGCAATTTCTGCCAGCACCGCTTCGGCGAGCGGCCGCTCACCGAACAGCGCCTTGTGCAGATCGCCCTCGCTTGCCTTCACCGCGTCGGGTTCGCGTTCATAGACGGCGAGTTCGACGATCAACTGGCGGATGACGTGAATATCGGCAGGCGTGACAGCCCTGATCATACCGCATCCAGCAGCGCGAGCCGCTCGAACACGGCGCGCACTTCGGCGACAGGCTGGTTCAGGGGTGCCCCGCGTTCGACTTCGGCGGCGCTCCATGCCCAGCTCGGTGCCACATCATCGCGCATCGTCCAGTTTGGAAACAGCCGCGTGTCCGTTTCGATCTCGCTCAGCCGGGTTACCGCCAGATGGCGATTATCGGCTGTGATCCGGGCAAAGGTGGTGGCGACCGCCGCTGCCGGCCCCTCGAGCAACTGGATATAGATATCGCCCCGGGCGATCAGCGCCCCGGTCAGCCCGTCGCGGGCATTGTTGCGGCGCGCCTGCAACAGGATGCCGCCAAGCATGGCCTCGTCAAAGCCGAACGGTTGCGAACAATAGATGAGCTGCGTGATCGCCATTGTCTTGCCCCCTCACGCCGCCGCAATCGCCTCGGCCGTAGCCTCAGCCGCAGCCTTGGCCGCTTCCAGTTCCGCTGCCTTTTTTTCGACGAGCATGACGATGTGATCGACCATCTTTTCGGATTCGATCACATGGTCGGTCACCCCGGACAGGAAGACCATGTGGCGGCCATTGCCGCCGCCAGTCAGCCCGATATCGGTTTCGCGCGCTTCGCCCGGGCCGTTGACGACGCAGCCGAGCACCGACAGCGACAAGGGCGTCGTGATATGCGCCAGCCGGGTTTCCAGCTTTTCAACCGTCTTGACGACATCAAAGCCCTGCCGCGCGCATGACGGGCACGACACTACCCGCACGCCGCGCGCCCGGATGCCGAGTGATTTCAGGATATGATAGCCGACCTTTACTTCCTCAACCGGATCGGCGCTCAGCGACACGCGGATCGTGTCCCCCACCCCGGCCCACAACAGCATGCCGAGCCCGATCGATGATTTCACCGTGCCGCCCTGCAAGCCGCCGGCTTCGGTGATGCCGAGATGCAGCGGGTAATCACAGACATCGGCAAGGCCGTTATATGCCGCCACGGCGAGGAAGACGTCGGACGCCTTCACGCTGATCTTGAAATTGTGAAAATCCTCGTCCTGGAGCATCTTCATATGCTCAAGCGCGCTTTCGACCAGCGCCTCGGGACAAGGCTCGCCATATTTTTCGAGCAGATGCTTCTCCAGCGACCCGGCGTTGACACCGATGCGGATCGCGCAGCCGTTCGCCTTGGCGGCATTGACCACTTCGCGTACCCTCGCCTGTGATCCGATATTGCCCGGGTTGATGCGCAGGCAGGCGGCGCCGGCATCGGCGGCCTCGAGCCCGCGCTTGTAGTGGAAATGAATGTCGGCGACGATCGGCACCTTGACCCCGCGCACGATGGTCTTGAGCGCCGCGGTCGATTCCACATCGGGGCACGACACGCGCATGATGTCGGCGCCGACTTCCTCGCACTGGCGGATCTGTTCGATCGTCGCCTTGGCATCGGAGGTCAGCGTGTTGGTCATCGATTGCACCGCAATCGGCGCATCGCCGCCCACCGGCACCTTGCCGACCATGATCTGCCGGGATTTGCGGCGGGTGATATCACGCCACGGACGAACGCTCATGCCAGGCTCCTGAAGTCTGTAGCCAGTGTATAGCCATTCGCTCGGGTGCGTCCAAGCATCATCGCCCGTAATAATCCGACGCACGCCGCGCCGGCACGCTTGCGGCAAATCGCCCTCCGGCGCGCGCCGAGCGCCACCGCACCGGCGCGCGACGCGTGTTGATGATGTTGCCGACGCAGTCAAGGAAAGATAGTTAATAGAAATATCGCTACTTGAGTTTGACTTTATCCAGAATTACGTCTGTCACGGTCTTGTGTACAGGGACAAATCCATGACGCGTTTTGTAAAATTCTTGGTTATCCTGGCAACAACAACTGCCCTTGCGGCAACGCCGGCGCTGGCTGTGATAAAACGCATCACTGGCACAGGTACCGTCAGTGGTGGTATTGATACATTGGCCATTTTCGGTACGGCTGATGGAAATTTGTCAGGAAAATCATTCTCTATATCATATATTTATGATACGTCGCTTGGTGAATATGTTAATGATGGTGAATTTGAATTCTTTTTTTCCAACAATGGTATGTCGCCGATATTGTCATCAACCG
>JBMOFG010000363.1:0-2697 GCA_049314415.1 Polymorphobacter sp. | reverse complement strand
TCGCTATATTCGAGCGTGACCCGGCGCTCGCCACCGCCGGCCACCGGCACTGTTTCGGTGATGCTGGTAACCTTGGTGCCGGACGGCAGCACGACCAGATCCTGCTGGTCGGTGTAGAAGATAGTCAGCGCCCAGCCGATATCGTTGTTATGACCAAAGCTGATGCCGGGCAGCGCCGGTTCGCCGGCGCCGGCGATATTGAGCCCCGGCGCCTCGAGATGGCTGATGTAACGCAGCGACGGCACACTGTGTTCACGGTGCGGATCGCCGGCCAGAATCGGCCTGCCGGTGGCCGAACGGCCCGGTGCGATGACCCAATTGTTCGAACCGTCACGGCGTTCCGGGTCGGCGGCATCGGCAAGGGTGATCATCTGCTTGCCATCGAATGCCACCCCGGCGGTGCCGAGATTATAGTCGCCGAGTACATCGGGCGGGATACGGCAGGGGTCCAGCCCCTTGGGCAATGTCAGCTTGTGCGCCGGGCTGAGCGGGCG
Source organism: Polymorphobacter sp. (assembly GCA_049314415.1). Classification (GTDB taxonomy): domain Bacteria; phylum Pseudomonadota; class Alphaproteobacteria; order Sphingomonadales; family Sphingomonadaceae; genus Sandarakinorhabdus. Next base: position 2,203 of record JBMOFG010000363.1, on the reverse strand, counting down.
GCGCAGCGGTTCGAGCCGCAGATCGCCGCCACACAGCGCCCGGGCGCGCGCCACTTCGCTGGCGAGGTTGCTGGCCAGCGCATTGGAACGGATGCGCACCACGTCATCGGCGCTCCACAGTTCGGGGGCGGAACCCGTCGCGTTGAACTCGACCGGCAGCGGCTGGCGGCCGGCGCTGGCGTCGGCGATAAAGGCATTGATCCCCGCGGTGAAAGCGACGGTCCAGTCGCGCGCTTCGGCGGGGTAATTTGCCCATTCGGCGGCAAGGTCGCCGCGATAGAGCAGCAGCCGGCTGGCGCGGTCCTGCGTGACGAATTCCGGCCCGAAACTCGCCGCCAGACGCCCCAGTCCGCGCTTGCGCCACAGGTCGATCTGCCACAAGCGGTCACGCGCGACGGCATAGCCTTGCAGAAAAAAGGCATCGCGAGGGGAGGCGGCGCGGATATGCGGGATGCCCCAATGGTCGATGATGATGCTGCCGGGGGCGGCAAGGCCGGGCAGGGCGCGGCTCTCCTGCCGCACGGCAGGCGCGATTTCAGCGCGCGCTGGAGCGTTGAACGCCGTCAACAACAGCAACGGCAACAGGCGTTTCATCGATTTCCCTCGGTTGACAACAGCGGCCAGTCGACCCTGACCGGCCGCCGGTGTCAACCGGCGCGCTATTCCGCCGCCAGCGCTACCGCCGGCTGGCCCTGCGGCCCGCGCACCAGCGTGCCGGGCAGCGCGCCTGTCATCGTGCCGTTGCGGAAGGTGACCTCGCCATTCTTAATGGTCATCACATAGCCGACGGCCTTTTGCAGCAGGCGCTTGCCACCGGCGGGCAGATCGAAGGCCATCCATGGTGCGCCGAGCTTGAGCGCCTGCATGTCGATAAGATTGATGTCGGCAAGCAGGCCGGGGCGCAGCTCGCCGCGATCGTGCATGCCATATAGCCGCGCCGTGTCGCTGCACTGGCGCCGGATCGCGTTTTCGATCGCGATCGTGCCGCGCGTGCGATCACGTACCCAATGTTGGAGCAGGAAGGTGGGCGAGGCGGCATCGCAGATGGTGCCGCAATGCGCGCCGCCATCCGACAGGGAGATTACGACATCATCACGATGGAGAAGCCCCTCGACGAAATCGAGATTTCCATCGGCATAGTTGAGGATGGGGAAATAGATGAAGCCCGTGCCGCCCTCGGCCGACAACAGATCATAGGTATATTCGGCCGGGCTGACCCCGGCGGCGGCGGCGCGAGCCGCGATGCTGTCGGCGGAGGTCGGCTCATAGTTGAAGTCCGCACCCATTTCATAGTGCAGGGCAAAGCCTTGCGTCACCACGGCGAGCAAGCCGGCAATGTCCGACGGCGGAATGACATCGGGCTCGGCGAGCAGCTTCGCCTTCCAGGCCGGGTCGGAAATACACGCCCATTGCTCGGCCCAGGGTGCCGCATCGATCGCGGCCCAGCTTGGCTTGAACTTGAAGGGGTGGACGGTGCCGCGCCATGCCATCAGGATTCCGTTGCCGCGCAGGGCGATCTGGGCGACGATATTGGCGCCGGCGGCATTCCACTTTGCGGTTTCGGCCATCTGCTCTTCCCAGGGCAGCTCCTTGGCGATTGATTGCAGCATCGCAAAGGTGACCGGCAGGCCGGTTTCCTGACTCAGCGCGCCCATCCAGCCGAATTCATCCCATTCGCGTTTAAGATCCGACGCCATTTCAAACACGCCATGGCCAGCCCGTGCGACGGCGCGGCCGATGCCGATCAGCTCCTCCTTCGTCGCGGTCGTACCCGGCACCAGTTCGCCATCGATCGATTTGTGCAGGACGGTGCGCGAGGTGGAAAAGCCCAGCGCCCCGGCTTTCAGCCCGCCCTCGACGATCGCCGACATCTGGGCGATCTCATGTTCGGTCGGTGCTTCGTTGCGGGCACCGCGTTCACCCATCACATAGGCGCGGACGGCGCCATGCGGAACGTGCGTCGCAACATCAATGGTACGCCGGCGCTTGGCCAGCGCGTCCATATATTCGGGGAAAGTTTCCCAATCCCAGGTCATGCCTTCGGCGAGCGCAGTGCCGGGAATATCCTCGACGCCTTCCATGAGGCCAATCAGCCAGTCGTGCTTGTCAGGCTTTGCCGGCGCGAAACCGACGCCGCAATTGCCCATGACGACGGTGGTGACACCGTGCCAGGCCGACGGCGCCATTTCCGAATCCCATGTCG
>JBMOFG010000362.1:0-2708 GCA_049314415.1 Polymorphobacter sp. | reverse complement strand
AAGCAACTGCCATCGTCGACGTGACGCTCGCCACCGGCAAGCCGCTCGATGCGGTCGCCGATCATGTCGCGATGGTGACCCTCGCCCCCACTCGCCTGCCGCCCGACCCGACCGGCGTGCCATCGATTCTGGGGCTGTTCAGTACCGGCACCGACACGATCAGCAGTTGGGACCGCGCCTGGCTCGCCGCGCTGAGTACGATCAGCCAGAACCGCCGCAGCGACCGCCAGCGCGGCCAGTTGGTTGCTCATATGAAGGACCAGTTGACCGGCAGCGACCGCGACTGAACACGGGCTTGCGCCAGATCCGGCTCCGGTGCAGGGGCCGCCGGAGCACGCAGCGAGCGGGGTATCAAGGCGGTCGGCAGCAGCCGACAGACCTTATTTCAGCAAACTGCCAAGCAATCCGCGCAACAGCTTGCTGCCAAGCGAGCCGTCGAGCTGCCGTCCCACAGAGGTCACCGCGGAACGGGCGGCAGTTTCAACCATTTTCTCGGCGAAGCTTTTCGGTTGCGGGCGGGCGGCCAACCGCGCGGCGGTTGCATCGGCGCGGGCGCGATCACAGGCAGCAGCGGCATCAAGTTTGGTTTGCAGCGCGGCAGCTTTTGCAGCCTCTTTTTCGGCTTCGCTGCGCGCGGCGTGTTCGGCGGCTTCGGCAGCACGAAGGTTCAACCGTTCATAAGCCGATTCGCGGTCGGTGGTTTCCTCATATTTACCGGCCAACGGGCTGGCATTGATCTTTTCGCTGCGTTCGGCCGGGCTAACCGGGCCAACCCGGCTGCGCGGCGAGGCGATAAGGGTGCGTTCTACCGGCGACGGTGCGCCATCCTGTTGCAGCAGCGAGACCAGCGCTTCGCCAACCTTGAGTTCGGTGATTACCTTGCCGACATCAAGCTTGGGGTTGCTGCGAAAGGTTTCGGCCGCTGCCTTGCCGGTGCCGGTGGCGCCCGTAATCACAGGCCGTGGCGGTTTGCGCGCTTGAGCACCAGCGCCTGGCTGTAGTCTTCGCCCTTACCGATGAAGATGCTGTCGGCCATGTGTTTCGTTTTTTTGGGGGGCAGGATCGCCGGTTTCCCACCGCGGCTGAAGGGGCCGGCGGGTCGCGATCATTCATTCAGCGCGCCATGTAATCATCAAGCGTTGCGTGAAAATGCCGGATGCGGCTTTCCTGATAGCGCGCCAGCGTGACGCCGGGCTTTTTGGAAGCGCGCAGGCCCTTCTGGATACGCATCAGATTGTCGGTATCCTGGTCGGCGACCATCGCGGCTGACCCGAGTTCGGGGGCATCAGCCCATTTCTGGTCGGGCCCGAGCATGGTCATAGCGGCGGGTGGCGGGTGGCTGCCGTCGGGCGCCTTGGAGAACAGAAACATGATTTCCATCAGCGATGATTCCGGGTCATCGCCATTGGGGCGGAAGCGATAGGTGATCGGCAGTGCCTGACCGCCCCAGGGCACCATATTGGGGAACAACATATACTCGATGAGATCGAGCGATTCGGTATCCGACAGATCGCTCATGTCGCGGCCGATCGAGCGCGAGATTTTCTGGCGGGCGCGTTCGGCGAGCTTGCCGCGCGCGGTCTCCCCCGGCCCGACCTCGATCGGCTTGCCGGCAAAGAACGGCACGTCGCGGCGCATTTCCTCGATGACGCGTTCGGGTGCGACGCCCTTCAGCGCCGGGCTCGGCACACCCTGCACGCTGATCATCCGGCTGACATGGCGGACGCCCGGCCAGACGTCGTATTGGGTGTTGGTGTCGCCATAATAGCCGAGCACCTGGGGGTGGGCGAAGGCGACATGATAGGCCTCGACGAACGCCTCCATCGCCAGCTTCCAGTTGCACGGCATGATCTTGCCGACATGTGCGGCGACATAGCGATCCTCCAGATTGAAGGCGGCGAAATGCTCGGGCAGGTTTTCGAGATAGGTGTCCAATGGTTCGGCATTGGGATCGAAATTGATGAAGACAAAGCCGCCCCAGACGCCGACGCGGGCCTCGGGGAGGCTCATCGCCGCCTTGTCGACATGCGGGAAATCCCATTGCCCGGGGATGACGGTCAGCTTGCCATCAAGGTTCCAGGTAAAGCCGTGGAAGGGGCAGCGGAACTGCTTCACGCAGCCGGCTTCGGTCCGCAGCATCGTGCCGCGATGCAGGCAGGAATTCACATAGGCGCGGATCTCGTCCGGCCCGGCGCGCACGACGATGAGCGAGTCATGGACGATATTATAGACGATATGGTCGCCGACGTTGGGGAGATGTTCGAGCCGGCAGGCGAGTTGCCAGGTCTTGCGCCAGATCTTCTCCACCTCTCGGTCGTGCCAGTCCTTCGAAAAATAGCGGTCGATCGGCACATCGGCGCTGCTCTGCCCCTGCGCCGGGGATTCACTGCGCAACACGGCGGGCGCGGGGTTGGCGTCGGTGGCGAATACCTCCTGAACCGAAGGGCCGGGGCGGCGGGCAATGATGTCCATGATAGCTGGGTTCCCAAAGGCTTTTGCGCCCAGCGTGGCGTGGTGCTAGCGACTTGGCAATGACCGAGCTTCCCCATCTTCACCTGATGAACCTGACCCTTGAGGTCGATTTCGCCGGCATGCTGAGCATCGGCCCGGTTCCGGCGGGGCGGCGGCGGATCGCGCCGGTGACGGGGGGGCGTTTTTCCGGCCCGCGGCTGGCGGGCAGCGTGCTGCCGGGCGGGGCGGACTGGGTG
>JBMOFG010000361.1:0-2722 GCA_049314415.1 Polymorphobacter sp. | reverse complement strand
GGATGATGTGCAGCGGCATCTTGTTGGTGTTCTGCTTGGAAAAATCCTCGTTGCCCGGGTTGACGACGTCGACTGTCGCGCCCTTGGCGATGGCATCGGCGACATGCGCTTCCAACCGCTCGCGATGACGCGCGCCGAGCACCGAAGTGTAATCGGGGTTGGCGAGCAGCGTCGGGTACATTTTCGCCGTGGCGGTCTTCAGCCCTTCGACGACAGCGCCTTCCTGTTCAGCGGGCACCAGCAGATAATCGGGTGCGAGGCAGATCTGCCCGGCGTTCATCATCTTGCCCATGGCAATGCGTTCGGTGGCGATGCCGATATCGGCGCTGCGGCTGATGATGGTCGGCGATTTGCCGCCGAGTTCCAGCGTCAGCGGCACGAGGTTCTTGGCCGCCGCTGCCATAACATGCCGGCCGATGGCGGTGCCGCCGGTGAAGACGAGATGATCGAACGGCAGTTCCGAAAAGGCCTTGCCGGCCTCCGCCCCGCCGGTGATGACGGCAATCTCGGTCTCGTCAAAAGCCGCTTCAAGCAGTTCCTTCATCAGCGCTGAGGTAACCGGCGTGAATTCGGAGGGCTTGATCATCGCGCGATTGCCCGCTGCGAGCACGCCGGCGAGCGGCCCGAAGGTTAGGTTGATCGGGAAATTCCACGGGGAAATAATGCCGATGACTCCCTTGGGCTGAAACTCCACCCGGGCGCGGGCGCCGAGCAGCTTCATCGGAAAATCGAGCCGACGCGATTCGGGCTTCATCCAGCCTTCGAGGTGCTTCATCGCGTGCTTCAACGGTTTTACCGACGCCATGATGTCGGTGACCAGTGACATTTCGGTGCTGCGATGGCCGAAATCCTCGCTCAATGCCGCGACCATCCGATCCTTGTTGTCGAGCACCACGGCGAGCGCGCGCTGCAACCGCGCCTTGCGGGTGGCGGCGGTGACCGGCAGCTCGGCAGTAAAGGCAGAACGCTGGCGATCCAATATCCCGCGCATCGCGGCAGCGTCGCGCGCATCCCAGTTTGCTGTCATGGCCATCGGTGATTCCCTTGTGATTTGCTGCATCCTAACCCTGGGTCGGCAATCCGCCAAGCCGTGCCGAATTGCAGGCCAGGGCTGGCATTGCCAGCCCGCTTGCGCTTTGATGCGGGCAACGCACAAATGCGGCCCAAGCCGTTACCCTGGGATGATGAATGACTCTGCCTGCCACTTTTCCCGCCATGTCGATCGCGCAGGCGCATGCGCTGCTCACCGCGCCGGGCTCGCCGCTCGAAATGGAAACCGTCGTCATCCGTGGCCTGCCGACGCGCACTTGGAAAAACGCCCCGCCGACGCTGCGCGATGTGTTTCTCGCCGGGCGCGCGCATGGTGACAAAGTCTTCCTCGTTCTCGATGATGAACGCGTTACCTTTGAAGATTTCGCGCGCGCCACGCTCCGGCTGGCGGCACAACTGGTTACCGATGGCGTGGCGAAGGGCGATCGTATCGCTATCGTCATGCGCAACTTGCCCGAATGGCCGGTGGCCTTCTTTGCCGCCAGCATTGTCGGCGCCATCGTCACGCCGCTCAACGCTTGGTGGACGGGTGGCGAACTTGAATATGGCCTCGCTGATTCGGGAACCAAGGTCCTGCTTTGCGACAATGAACGCCTCGCCCGCATTGCGCCGCACCTGCCCGGCCTGCCGGCGCTCGAACGCATTTATGTCACCCGCGGCACCGAGGATGCGCTCGGCGATCCGCGTGAAGTGCGGCTCGAATCGATTATCGGCGGGCCGAAAACCTGGGGCACGCTCGCTGACCGGCCGCTGCCGGCGGTCGATCTGGCGCCCGAGGATGACGCGACGATTTTCTATACCAGCGGCACCACCGGCAAGCCCAAGGGCGCGCTCGGTACGCATCGCAATATCGTGTCGAACATCATGGCGAGCGCCTCATCCGCTGCGCGCTCCTGTCTGCGGCGCGGTGAGATGCCGCCCGCCCCTGATCCGCAAGCTGCGCAGAAGGGCACGTTGCTGTCGGTGCCCTTCTTCCACGCCACAGGCTGCCACGCCGTGCTGTCGCCCTCGCTTTTTGCCGGTGCCAAACTGGTGCTGATGCGCAAATGGGACGTGCTGGAGGCGATGGCACTGATCGAAAGCGAGCGGTTGACCGGTGCCGGCGGCGTGCCGACCATCGCCTGGCAGATCCTTGAGCACCCCGAACGCGGTCGTTTCGACCTGTCGAGCCTTGAAAGCGTTTCCTATGGCGGCGCGCCCTCCGCCCCCGAGTTGGTCCGCCAGATTTCGAAACAGTTTAAGGCTGCCCCCGGCAATGGCTGGGGCATGACCGAGACCAGTGCCACCTTCACCCATCACATGGCCGAGGATTACGAGAACCGGCCTGATAGCTGCGGGCCGCCCGTCGCCGTCTGTGACCTTCAGGTGCGTGACCCGGATGGCAAGGTGCTCGGGCCGAACGAAGTCGGCGAGCTTTACGGCTTCGGCCCCAATGTCGTGAAAGAATATTGGAACAAGCCCGAAGCTACCGCTGCCACTTTCATCGACGGCTGGGTGCGCACCGGCGATCTGGCGCGCATCGACGAGGAAGGCTTTTGCTTCATCATCGACCGCGCCAAGGACATGCTGATCCGCGGCGGCGAGAACATCTATTGCGTCGAGGTCGAGAACGCCCTGTACGACCACCCCGCCGTGATGGACGCCGCCGTCGTCGGCATCCCGCACCGCACGC
>JBMOFG010000360.1:0-2725 GCA_049314415.1 Polymorphobacter sp. | reverse complement strand
TCATCCTCGATGTCCTGCAGCGCATAAATCGTGTCATACCCCAGCGTCCACGCCACGCCGCCGGCATAAAGCAGCAGCATCGCAGGCTCGGGATCGGCGATCGCGGCATAACCGACCAGCGCGCCCCAGTTGAAGGTCAGCCCCAGCCAGGCCTGCGGCCACCAGGTGATGCGCTTCATGAAGGGGTAGCCGGCGACCAGAATCAGGCTCATCACCGCCACGCCTTGGGCCAACGGTCGCAACTGCAGCACCACCAGCAGCCCCAAAAGCGACAGCGCCACCGCAAAAACCAGCGCGCGCCGTACCGAAACCGCGCCGCTCGCCACCGGCCGCGCCCGGGTACGCGCCACCTGTGAATCGAGATCACGGTCGATGATGTCGTTCCACACGCACCCTGCCGAGCGCATCACAAGGCTGCCGAAGCCGAACCACAGCAACAACAACCCGTCAGCGACCAGCCCATCGGCAAGCGCCACGCCCCAGGCACAGGGCCAGAACAGCAGCCACGACCCCGCCGGCCGGTCGAGCCGCGCCAGCCGCGCATAGGGCTGCAGCGCCGCCGGCAGCCGGTCGATCCATCCCGTTTCGGCATCGGGCGTTGGTTTCGCCGCGGGCGGGATGATGCTAGCCATGCCCCCATGAGCGAAAACGCCCCCGATCTGTCAACAACGCAGCTGTCTACAACGCCGCGATTATATGTCGAAATGCCGCTGTCGGCCGGTGCGACCATCGCGTTGCCGCCGCCGCAATCGCATTATCTGGGTAGCGTGATGCGCCGCCAGCCCGGTGACATGGTGCGTCTGTTCAACGGCAGCGCCGGCGAATGGGCAGCGCGGATCGACAGTGTTGGCAAAAAAATCGTCACTTTGGTCGCCGTCGAACAGTCTGCCCCCCAGGAAGTCGTCCCCGACCTGTGGCTCTGCGCCGCGCCGTTGAAGCGCGGACGCATCGACTGGGTGGCGGAAAAGGCCTGCGAACTCGGCGTCGCACGGCTGCTGCCGGTGATCACCCGCCGCACCATCGTCGACAAACTCAACCTCGAGCGCCTGCGCGCCCATATGGTCGAGGCCGCCGAACAATGCGGCCGCACCGCGCTGCCCGCTGTGGATGAACCCGTCAGCCTTGTCGCGTTGCTCCGTGACTGGCCGCCCGGTCGCGCGCTCATCTTCGCTGATGAATCCGGCGGCGAACCCCTGGCCAGCCTCTGCCCGCGCGTGCCGGCCCCGGCGGCGATCCTCATCGGCCCTGAGGGTGGCTTTACGCCTGAAGAACGTACCGCCATCCGCGCGGTATCGGGAGCCGTGCCCGCCAGTCTCGGCCCCCGCATTCTGCGTGCCGATACGGCAGCAGTGGCGGCGGTGGCGCTATGGCAGGCGCTGGTTGGCGACGCCTGAAGGCGGGCTGACTGCCTCCTGCGGTTGGGGCCGCAGGGAGGTATTTACCGAAGCCGCCGTCTTCCCCGCACGATACGGCATCAACCTGACATCGCCTAACCCGGCACCATATTAATAATCCGTTCCGCTGCTGCATCCACGGCATCGCGGCTCCAGCGGAAGGGAATGTGCTGACCGGCGGCCCATAGCGGGAACAGGTCACGGTAATGCGCGCTGGCGGCGTCGCCCGATTGCCCCGGCGTGTTGATGATGACGCTGTTGTCCCAGGCCCCGACATCGAGCACCATGCGCACCGAAGCGCCGGCATTGAGGCGGAAGTCGCCGCGCGGCGTCGCTGCCATCACCGTTGAGCCGTCGCCGCCGAGCGGCAGCGGTCCGACACGGCGTTCGGCTTCCTGCCCGGCGATGGTCAGCGCCGGAATGAAATCGGCGCTGTGCAATGTGCCCCAGCGCCACAGCGCGGCATCGGGACCGAGCCTGGTCTGTGCCTCGCGCCACGCGGCGCCGAGCGTGGCGCGCAATAGCGGTGCGCGCGCCGCGACGGCGAGCAGATCATTCCGGCCCTCGAGCGTGTCGATGATGCCTTCCGGTGTCGGCCGGCCGAAGTCGGCACGGGCAGCCGGGGCGACCAGCGCTGCCACCATGGCATCGGGCAGATGCCGGCGCAGCCAGACTTGATACAGTGCAGCCGCCGGTGATTCGGTCCCGACATGGCCATCCCAGCCGCGCAGCAGCCGGATTGCGGCGGCTTCGGCGGCATCGTCACTGGCCAATCCCGCCAGCGCCGCCACAAAGCGCCGCGCCAGCGGACTGGTGACATCGGCCTGCAGGTCCATCGCATCGGTGAGGCTGAAGCGTGGTTTGCTGGCGATGACTTCTTCGATACGGGTGATGCGCGAGCGGTCGGCCCATTCGAAACCGAGCGGAACCCGATAGCCTGGCGGCAGGTTCTGGGCGTTGGCGGTGGCGATCCAGCCGCTCGCCGGGTTGAACAGTTGCGGCAGCACCGTTGGCTGGCGCAGCCCGCGCCAGCGATAGGCGTCGCCCGCCGGTACCGGCAACAGGCCATCCCCGGCGGCGCGTTCGGGAGCAAAACCCGCCGCGGTCCAGCCGATGTCACCCCGGCGATCGGCGAACAACAGGTTGAGCGGTGGCGCCCCCCAGTGATCGCGCGCCGCCATGAAACTGGTCCAGTCGGTCGCCAGCCACGCCCAAGCGGCATTGAAATAGGCCGACGCGCCGGGCCGGGTCCAGGTGGCGCGCAGCGCAAAGCGGGTGCCATCGGCGGCGGTGTAGATGACCGGGCCATCATCGCTATATTCGAGCGTGAC
>JBMOFG010000359.1:0-2728 GCA_049314415.1 Polymorphobacter sp. | reverse complement strand
CATCAAGTGACGCTTGAGCATTTTCAACTTCTTGCCGTCTTCGAGACAGATGATGTAATCGGACTTGATCGAAGACCGAATTGAAACGGCCGGTTCCTGGCGAACCACCGGGGCCTCAACGGGCGATCCCAATTGCGCGAGCGTGGCATAAACGCTGTTGATTACCCCGGGAACGTCAACTGGGGCCACCGTATTGTTTGCAAAATGCGAAGACACGATCTCCGCCGTCAACGCCAACAGATCATTATGAATCTGTGTACTCTCGGTCATGGCCGCGTCCTTGAATCTACTTGCGGAAACTGCCTCCGCCAACATAGCCATTATCGTAGTTTTAAGAAAAATCAACAGCCGCAAATCAAAAAATATAATCATCAAGTCGTCGCCGCATGGTTAATGCTGCAAATAGTGAGCCGGTTACGCCGGCGTAATAATTGGGCCGGCGACCAACCTCCAGAAACCCGGCCTGACGATAAAGCGCCAGCGCAGCTAGGTTGTTTTCACGGACTTCGAGGAATATTTCGGATGCGCTGCGTCGTGCGGCATCCAGACATGCTGTACGGACCAGCGCCCGACCAATACCGTTACCACGTTGGCCAGGATGTACTGCTATCAGCAACAGTTCAACTTCCGGTCCGGCGCTGCGACTGAGCGTGAAACCCTGCGCCACGCCGGCGGCATCGAGCGCCTGGCGGGCAAAACTGCTGTCGAGCGCCAGTGTGCCGCCCAATTGCAACGCCGACCAGGCTTCGCCAAATTCAGGATCGAAACTGGCGCGCATCACCGCCATCAACGCGTCGATATGACGGGCATCGGCCGGAGCGATCACGGGATCGGTCGAGAGGGACGCGGATTGATTCATGCGCGTGTCGTCTTGCCGCGCCTGTTGCCGAAGTGTCAAACCTTGTGATCCGCGCCTGCGCTCACAGCGGCAACACGGCATCCGGCGGGCGGATATACAGCGCTGCCGGTGGCAGACTGCGTCGCGACGGCGGCAGCGACATAAGGTCCGCCATGTCGGGGTGACCATCATGCACCCGATCCCCGGGCTGTGCCGGCGCCATGGCGCCGGCGGTGACTTCGGCAACGCCCAGCCCCGGCGCCGCCGGCACCCGCGTCGAAATGGCCGACAATAGATAGTCAGCGGATATGGTCTGGTGGAGCAATTGGCCGCGACCGGCATCCATCAGCACTGTCACCGTCAACAGCCCGGGACGCAGCGCAAAGGCCCGCGCCGCCACCAGCGCTCCGCCTTCGCAGCCCGTCACCGGCACATCCCAGGCGAGGCCGAGCGCGCGCGCCGCAGCAATGCCGATCCGGATGCCGGTAAAACTGCCCGGCCCGGTATCGACAACGATCGCATCGGGCCGGCGCTCGCCAAGCAGCGCAATGATGCCGGGCAGCAGCGCTTCGGCATGGCCACGGCCAATCACGCGATGGTCGTGCGCCAGCAACTGCTCACCATCGAACAGTGCCAGCGACAGGGCAGGCGAAGCGGTGGAAAGACCGAGTGTCAGACCGGTCACAGGATGGAGGCAGCGTCCTCGAAGGACAGGCGCGGCGAGCGCGGAAACAGCCCTTCGTCTGTGCCTTTACCCAGACAGATCAGCAGGTTGGTCTCGACATTGGTGCCGGTCCAGAAAGCAGCGTCGATGGCCGGCTTGGCAAAGCCCGACAGCGGCCCGGTGTCCCAACCGAGCGCGCGGGCGGCGAGTATGAAATAACCGGCCTGAAGCGACGAATTGCGAAAAGCGGTTTCGCGCGCCAGTTCAGGACTGCCGCTGAACCAGCTCCGGGCATCGGCGTGCGGGAAAAGCGCGGGCAGGCGGTCGTAGAACAGCGTGTCAAAACCGATGATCGCCGTCACCGGCGCCGACAGCACCTTGGCCTTGTTGCCCGGCAGCACCATCTCGGCGAGGCGGGCGCGCTGATCGGCGCTGCTGACGAATATAAAGCGCGCCGGCGAGCAATTGGCCGAAGTCGGCCCCATCTTTACCAGGTCATACAATGCCCGCAGATCGGCTTCGGCAACCGGCGTGTCGTCCCAGCCGTTGCGGGTGCGGGCATCGCGAAACAGCAGGTCGAGCGCGTCAGCGCCGAGCGGAGAACCGGACATCAGGAAACCTTTCAGATCGCCCGGACGTCGGTGACTTCGGGGACATAATATTTGAGCAGCGATTCGATACCCATCTTCAGCGTCGCCGTCGAGGACGGGCAGCCCGAGCAGGCGCCCTGCATTTCAAGGAAGACCGTGCCCTTGTTGAAACCGCGATAGACGATATCGCCACCATCGCCGGCCACCTGCGGGCGGATGCGGGTATCGATCAACTCCATGATCTGGGTGACAATTTCGGCATCGGCCGGATCGTCATTGATCGCCGGGCCCGCGGCGGCGGCCGAAAACAGCGGCAGGCCCGCGCCGAAATGATCGACGAGCACGCCGAGCACTTGCGTCTTGAGTTCGGCCCAGTCGGCCGCACCTTCGGCCTTGGTGACGCTGATGAATTCGGCGCCGAAGAATACCCGCTCGACATCGCCAAGGCCGAACAGCGCGGCCGCGAGCGGCGACGCAGCGGCCGCTTCGGGTGTGGCAAAATCGGCGGTCATGCCATCGGTAACGCTGCGGCCCGGCCGGAACATCAGCGTGGCAGGATTGGGGGTACGTTCGGTTTCGATGAACATGCGGGGTAACCCTCGGACACGATTGCCACGCTGATGTGGCGGGTTCGCG
>JBMOFG010000358.1:0-2730 GCA_049314415.1 Polymorphobacter sp. | reverse complement strand
CGGCGCCAACGAATGAACCGACTTTAAGGCCGCACCGCTGTCGGCACCGGCGCCGGCCACAGCATCGACCGCGCTATCGTCGAACGGTTGGTGGCCGAAGTCGCCCGCCTCGCCGCCCCCGATCACCGCGACCGCCTCGCCAAAATCGACCTAGCCATGCCCGGGCGGATGCGCTAGCCGCACGAACGTCTCGCGGCCGCATGCCCGGCAAAGACGAACATAATCCCTCACCATCGTATAGCCGCCAACAAAGTCATGCTCGTCGCGCAGCCGTTCGAATATCCGCTTCGCCATTTGCCGCTGCTTCACCGGCCCCGCCCGTTCGGTCTCCATGATCGTGTCGATCACCGGCAGCAGCGCACCAAGCTTGGGCTTCGCAACAGGCGCCGTCCGCGTGTAACCCGGCGGCAACGAAAACCGACACATCTTCAGCATCGTCTCTCGGCTCAACCCGAAAACCCGCGCCGGACATGACCCTCGACAAACACGAAATGCCGAATCGCGGCATAGTTGTCCACGCCAAACATCACCGGCAGCCCCCCAAAGGGGCCAGCCTACCGAGTGGCCGGGTTTTACCGGCCCAGCGCCGACGATCCGCTGGCCTGGTTTGTCGCCGCGGTACACATTCGTTCAGGGGGTCATAATCCACGCCGATTCACAGCTTTCAACGATCGAGCGGCGGCCAGGCAGTTGGAGACCCGTTTTCAAGCCCGCACGAATCCGCACCCTTCGAACTCCTGATAAGCAGCAACAGCATCGTCGAGAGCGTGCCGTGCCCAGCGTGCATGGCCAAGTCAAGCCAAACCCAATCCCGGTTAGAGAGGCCGCACGGCTCGCACCCGACTACCGCGCCGGACATGGTCAAGGTCAAACCCGGATACACTGGCCGCAGCATCGTTAGGCGGTACCGCCCGACCCGAGCCGTGTTCCCCAAGCAGTGCACGGCATACGCATGGAACCAGCCGGTCTGTGTCGGCGTATTCATGATCACGCCCGGTAGGTTCATTGCACGGGCATGATCCGCATCGTGATGCTGCGGTTGCCAGTCCCGAGTTGCAGCGGCCCCCATCACGACATCGCGCGCCGATACCGTTCTAACCAACTCAGCCAAGCGGCGCGAAACAACCGTCACATCACGCCGCCGTAGCCGAAGAAGCGCAGCATTTCCGCGCCAAGCCAAGCATCTGTTGTGTTGCAGCGATAATCGATGCGCAAGCTCCAGTCTCGCCCGGTGCCCAGGCGGTTGGTGCGCGTTGGCCCGACCGAGATGAGTGATTGGGTGCATGCAACGCGCATGCCGGGTCGCAGCGCTGCTCCCAGCTCAGTTTCGCTGCTTGCGACCACGGCGCTCGGCAGGTCGAGAATGTCCTTCAGCCAGAAATGCAGCGCCAGCCCGGTCGATGCCGTCATGCCGGCGCTGTCGGGGTGCCACATCGGCTGCCGGTTCCAAGCCGAAAGTAGCGCGGGCGGGCATTCCGGATCGCTGCCCCACCAAGCAGGGTTTGCATCTCCGACAGCTGCAGCGAAAAAGCGGATGGCACCAGCTTCAACAGCATCGCTCACCTGCCGGTGCATTGGCTGGTTCAGCAATGCAAACAGCACTGCCCGCACGGATCGGGGCAAGTCGTCCGCAAGGCTCACGGCAGGGGAAGCCCCAGATAACGGCGCGCGATAATGTTTTTCTGGACTTCGGATGTGCCGCCACCGATCGTGTCAAGCGGTGTCGTCTGATAGAAATGCTCCCACACTCCGCCATCGACGGCGCCGATCGTGCCCTTGCGCAATAGACCGACCGGTCCGAGGTGATCCAGCACGAAGTCGGTCACGACCTGTTGCAGGCGGGTAGAGAACACCTTGTACATCGCTGCTTCGATCGCAGGCACCCGGCCCTTGGCCGCAGCGTCGACGACGCGGCGCTGCAGCATCTTGGCGGTTTCGATTTCTGCCGCAAGCTTACCCACAGCGCGGCGCACCCCGGGGTCTTCCGACAAGGGCTGGCCATGGCGCTGGCGACCGCGCAGCGCCTGCAGCGCGCGTTCGAATTTTTGCAACAAAGGGTTGACCGTGTAAAAAGTGAATCGCTCGAAATCGAGCGCCTCGCAGACGTAGGTCCAGCCCTTATCAAGCTCACCAACCAACGCTTCGGGACCGATGCGAACATTGTCAAAGAAGACCTCGTTAGTGCGATGGTGCCCGAGCGTGTCTATCTTGCGTACTGTCAGGCCCGGCGTGTTCATCGGCAGTAGGAACACGCTGATCCCCTTGTGCTTCGGTACATTCGGGTTGGTGCGCGCTGCCACCCAGTACCATTCCGCGAAGTTTGCGGATGTGGTCCAAACCTTCTGGCCATTCAGCACCCAGGCCTCCCCATCGCGCTCGGCGCGCAATCTCAGGCTGGCGAGATCGGACCCAGAACCGGTTTCAGAATAGCCCAGAGCAAATTCCACCTCCGCATCGAGGATGAGCGGCAAGAAGAACTGCTTCATGGACTCGCTGCCATGGCGGATTATCGTCTTGCCGATGCAACCTACACCCTTACCTATTAACGGGGCGCCCCTTAGCGCCAGTTCCTCATTAAGTAGGTATTCGTACATCCCCGGGCTGCCCTGCCCGCCAAATTGCTGCGGCCAGGACATCCCGAGATAACCGCGCTTCGCCATCCGCTTGGAAAACGCACGCCGCTCGGGGCTGTTCGCGAGTTGCGAATGCGCGTCGCGATCCGCATCCATG
>JBMOFG010000357.1:0-2740 GCA_049314415.1 Polymorphobacter sp. | reverse complement strand
AGATGTTGTGATAGCTGCCGATCGTCCAGATCGCGCCATCGGGCTTCAGAATGCGGCGCGCGGCCTTCAACCAGGCGCGGGTGAATGCATCATAGGTGGCAAAGCTGTCGTATTTGTCCCAGTCATCATCGACTGCAGCGACCTTGCCGCCTTCGGGGCGGTGCAGATTATGGGCGAGTTGCAGGTTGTAGGGCGGATCGGCAAAAACGAGATCGGCACAGCCCTCGGGCATGGCATTCATCGCTTCGATACAATCACCCAGGATGATGCGGTTGGTCTGCATGGGGCTCGGCCTTCTCGAAAAAAACTAGCGAGAATCGCCATGAGTCATTGCCGAATCGCCGTCAATGGCCAGGGGAATCGGTGCAGAGTCAGCAGTTTGTGCCGATTCGCTGCAATCCGAGTCGAACCCCCTAGGGGTTGAGTCCCGCCGCGCGCCGACCCCCCACCACTGGCGTGTTGCCGAAAAGACTCAAACGACACCGAAAACCTCTCCCCCTGCCGGAGGGGTCGGACCCGGCGCAGCCGAGCCGGGCGAGGGATCACCCACGCCGTCACTCACGCCCCCCTCACCCGGGTCGACTACGGCGTCTTTCGAGCAGCCCCGCAGGGGGAGAGGTAAGCGCTTATCGGCGCATAACTTTGCCGGTGGTGCGCCGTCACCCCCAGCGTCGCCAGCCCGCAGACATGATCGGCGGTGCCATACCCCTTGTTGCGCGCCCAGCCATAGCCCGGACATTCGGCATCAAGCGCAACCATCAGCCGGTCGCGGGTCACCTTGGCGAGGATCGATGCCGCCGCGATCGACAGCGACAGCGCATCGCCCTTGATGATCGCCGTCGCAGCATGCCCCCAGCGCGGCAGCCGGTTGCCATCGACCAGCACATGCGCCGGGGCGACCCCGAGCGCTGCCACGGCGCGTTCCATCGCCAGCATCGTCGCCCACAGGATGTTAAGGCTGTCGATCTCGGCCACGCTGGCCATGCCGATCCCATGGCGGGCGCTCGCCATGATCGGTTCGAACAGCCGTTCGCGCGCCGCCTCGCTCAGTTTCTTGCTGTCGTTCAGACCCGGCAGCAGTTGCCCACGGTCGAGGATCACTGCCGCCGCCACCACCGGTCCGGCCCAAGGGCCACGCCCGGCCTCGTCCACCCCGGCGACAAGCCCTGCATGCCGGTCCTCGAAATCGAACGAGATCATGCCAGCGGGAGGAACCCCAGCGGCCCGTGGCCACCGCCCAGCCCCGGCGCTTGCGCAATGCCCTGCGCGACGAACGCGCGGGCGCGGATCACGGCGGCTTCCAGCGCCAGCCCCTGCCCCAGCCCGCAGGCCAGCGCCGATGCCAATGTGCAGCCGGTGCCATGCGTGTGGCGACTGGCGACCCGCTGCGCCGAGAAGGCGATATGGCCACCGCGTGTTACCAGCCAATCTGTCAGCGTGTCGCCGGGCAGATGGCCGCCTTTGGCGAGCACGGCGCGCGGCCCGGCCGCCAGCAACTCCTGCGCCGCGAGCAGCGCGTCGGTAGCGTCTTCGATCTCGGTATCGGTCAGTTCAACCAGTTCGGGCGTATTGGGTGTCACAACCGCCGCCAGAGGCAGCAGGCGTCGCACCAGCGCTTCGGCAGCGTCGTAATCAATGAGGCTGGCGCCGCCCTTAGCGACCATGACCGGATCGAGCACGACCGGAACCGCCACGCCCGCCAGCGCATCGGCCACTGCCTCGATCACGCCGGCACTACCAAGCATGCCAATCTTGATTGCATCAACACCGATATCATCGATGCAGGCGCGGATCTGCGCCGCGACGATCTCGGGCGGGATGGCATGGATGGCGCTGACCCCGAATGTGTTCTGCACTGTTACCGCCGTCACCGCCGTCATGGCATAGCCGCCAAGAAGGGTAATCGTCTTGATATCGGCCTGAATCCCGGCGCCACCGCCGCTGTCGGAACCGGCGATCACCAGAATACGCGCCGGCACCGGCGACGTCACGCCGCCACCACTGCCGCGCAAATGTCCTCGACCACCGCCTTGACCAACTTCATGTCGTCGCCTTCGGCCATCACCCGGATCACCGGCTCGGTACCCGATTTGCGGATCAGCAGCCGGCCATTCCCGTTGAGGCGCGCTTCGCCAGCGGCAATCGCGGCCTTGACCGTCGAATCTTCCAGCGGCATGCCGGTGAAGCGCACGGATTTGAGCAACTGTGGCACCGGATCGAATAGATGGAGCAACTCGCTTGCCGGCTTGCCGCCCGAAACCAGCGCCGCCAACACCTGCAACGCTGCCACCAGGCCGTCACCGGTCGTCGAATGATCGGCAAGGATGAGATGCCCCGACTGCTCGCCGCCGATGTTGAAGCTACCGGCGCGCATCGCTTCGAGGACATAGCGGTCGCCAACGCCGGCGCGGTGCAGGCTGAGGCCCCGGCCCGTCAGCCAGCGTTCGAGGCCGAGGTTGGACATTACCGTCGCCACCAGCCCGCCGCCCTTCAGCGTGCCCAACTCCTGCGCCAACCCGGTGACCAGCGCCATGATCTGGTCGCCATCGACGATCTGGCCCTTTTCATCGACGACGATCAGCCGGTCGGCATCGCCATCGAGCGCAATGCCGATATCCGCGCGCACTTCGCGTACGCGGGATTTGAGGGCATCAAGGTGGGTGGAGCCGACCCCGGCATTGATGTTCTTGCCATTGGGTTCGACGCCGATGGCGATGACTTCGGCGCCCGGTTCCCAAAG
>JBMOFG010000356.1:0-2740 GCA_049314415.1 Polymorphobacter sp. | reverse complement strand
CTCGCCTGGTGGCTGGCACCCAAGCCCAGCCCGAAACGCTCCGACAGGTCATAGCGGGTCCAAAGCGACGCCTGCGTACGCGGCACCATCGCCACTTTGCGTCCAGTAGGGCCGGCGGTGGTGGCATTCAACAATTCGGCATCCTGCCAGGCAAAACCGGCGCTGACCTGCCATTGCGGCGTTATCTTGCCGTTGGCGGCGAGTTCCAGCCCCTTGCTGCGCTGCTTGCCGGTCAACACCACGGTGCCGGGTATCGGTCCGGCGGCGCGGCTGTTGGCGCGGTCGAGCCGGTAAAGCGCGGCAGTGAGGTTGAGCCCGGGCAGCACGTCCCATTTGCCGCCGATCTCATAATTGTCGAAGCGTTCGGGTTCCAGCGCTGCGGTCGTGGCATCGAGCCCGGTGAACTGGTCTCCCGATTGCGGCAGGTAAGACCGGCTGAAATTGGCATAAAGCGCAGCGTTGGCGACTGGTTTGAACACCAGCCCAAGCCGCGGCGACCATAGATTGTCGGTGCGCGCCAGCGTCGCGCCGGTCAGCAGGTTTTCGAAATCAAGGCTGAAACGGTCATAGCGCAGCCCGGCGACGATCTCGACATGTGCGCCGATCGACAGCTGGTCCTGGATGAAGCCGGCGGTGATGTTGGCGCGGCTGTGGCCGCGGCGCAGCGGCGCCCCAAAGACGGGCGTTGGCGGGCGAAAGGGGTCGGCAACAGCCACCGGGGTGCGCAGGCTGGTGCCGCCGGGCACGACCGGGAAAGTGCCGTTGACACGGGCGCTGGTGGTGGTTTGGCGGCCAAGCTCGAAACCGGCGAGCATAGTGTGCTCGATGCTGCCGGTGGCGACTTTCCAGACAAGGTCGGTCTGGGTCAGCAGGTTCTCGCGCGCCGTCGCGTCGGTATAGGCTTCGACGCCGATGCTATTGGCGGCACTGATCGCGGTGGCGGCGAACAGGTTGCTGTAAAATTTGTCGTAATCGCCGTAGCGGCTGCGCTGGCGCAAGGTCAGCGTATCGGTCAGTTGATAATCGAGCGCCAATGATACGACATCGGCGTTGAAGGTCGACCGGTTGACACCGGCAAGTCCGAAGAACGTGTCGCGAAAGCCCTTCGCCGGGCGGCCGCCGAGCGAGGGTACGCCGCGATCGATGACCCGATCGTCACTGGCATGTTCATAGCCGAAGACGAGATTGCCCTTGTCCCCAAGCGCGAAGCCCAGCGTTGGATTCACTGCCCAGCGTTCGAGTGCATAGACGTCGCGGTGGTTGGCGCCGTCTTCATAAACCCCATTGAGCCGGGCGCTGATCCCGTCGGTGACAACCGCATTGAGATCGGCGCCCAGCCGCCACGCGCCGAAACTGTCGACAGCGGCGTCGGCTTCGGCAAAGCCGTTTGCTTGGGGTGTCTTGGCGACGCGGTTGATGACGCCGCCGCCGCCACCGCGCCCGAAGATCATGGCGTTGGGGCCCTTCATTATCTCGACCCGTTCGATATTGTAGAAGTCGCGATAATATTGAACATCGTCGCGCAGGCCATCGACGAAGAAATCAGCGGTCGAGTTGTTGCCGCGCAGTGTCGGCTGGTCGCGATGGCCTTCGCCCTGGCCGGTGGTAGCGCCGGGGACATAGCGCAGCGCATCGGCGATCGACAGGATCGCCTGGTCGTCGAGCCGGTCGCGTGTCAGGATGTTTACCGTCTGCGGCACATCGAGCAGCGGGGTGTCGGTGCGCGTCGCCCCCGATGTGCGCGCCGCCAAATAGCCGGGATCGCGCGTTGCCGTGACGATGATCATCGCTCCGGCATCGGCATCCAGCGCTTCATGCGCGCTTGCCGAGCCGCCCGCCCCGATTGCGAACCCCGATGCGAGCAGGGTCGCGGCGAGCAGAGGGGGAAGACGCCGGTGGGTACGCATGGATGAACCTGTGAATGACTCTCAATAGCCTTGCTTTTGCGACTTATTCGCAATTGCGTCAAGCGGCTTTAAACAGCAATACGCCGGCCATGGTGACATGGCCGGCGTATTGCAGAACAAGGTTGCGAAGGGGCGGCTAGCGCCGCGAAAGCTCAGCTCGGACGAACGGCGAGCAGTTCGATATCGAATTCGAGCACGGCGCCTGGCGGGATCACGCCGCCAGCACCCTTGGCGCCATAGGCGAGTGCCGGTGGCACGACAAAGCGATACTTGGACCCTGTTGGCATCAACTGCACACCTTCGGTCCAGCCTGGAATGACCTGATCGAGCGGAAAGGCGGCGGGCTGGCCGCGCTGATAGGACGAATCGAACACGGTGCGTCCCGCATCGACGAGACGGCCTTCATAATGCACGAGCACGGTGTCCGTCCGGGCCGGCTTGGGGCCCGAACCAGCGCGAATCACTTCGTACTGAAGGCCGGAAGCCGTCGTGATAACGCCAGGTTTGTTGCCATTGTCTGCCATGAATTTCATGTCGTCCTTGCGTACCGCTGCGACCTGCGATTGCGTCCCGAGGACAACGCCGATTGCCACGATGATCAGGATCACCGCCGCGGCGACCAGCCACCGCATAATGCCGCGCGTGGGGCCGGCGGCATTGGATGAGTCAGTCGCCATGGCGGGGCCTTTCGGTCTGGTCTTACTTCACGCCATCGCGCTCGGCGCGCTTGCGCTCGAGCTTGCGGGCGCGGCGAACGGCGGCGGCCTTTTCACGGGCACGCTTTTCCGACGGCTTTTCATAGTGACGGCGCAGCTTCATTTCGCGGTAGACGC
>JBMOFG010000355.1:0-2746 GCA_049314415.1 Polymorphobacter sp. | reverse complement strand
ATGAGTTCACGCTGGCAGTGCCGGGGACGGCGGGTATCGCAGTGGTGCTGCGGCGTATCCTGCACACCGGGGCGCAGGCCGCGCTGGAGACCGAGGCGCGTGACGGCAGCATCATCGAAGTGAGCATCGCGGCGCCGCCCGACGGGCTGGCACCCGGCGCCGCGCTGGTGCTGGTACCGCAAACGGTGCGCGCCTATCCGGCGTGAGTGCCTCGCCCGCGCGGGGTGTTCAGTCGTGGGTCATCCGCCCGCCGCCCTTGACCAGCATCAGCAGGCCCAGCCCGACCGCCAACATGCCGACCACCGGCGCCATGCCCCAGGCCTGGGTGCCGCCCCAGTGCGTGGCAGCCTCCACCAGCAGCGGCCCCAGCCACATGGTGGCGCTGCCCGACAGCACATAGAGGCCGAAGAAGACCCCCAGCTTGTCGGGTGGCGCCACCCGGGTGAGCAGCGTGCGTGACGAGGCATAAGCGGCGGTGACGGCGATCGCGACGCCGCAGCCCAGCGCCAGGAAGGTGATTTCGGGCAAAGTGGTGAACATCGGCCCGTCCCAGAGCGGTGCGCCGTGCCAGGGGCGGAAGAACAGCCGCTCGCGGCCCATGCCGAGCACCAATGTCTGCATGACGATGAGCAGCACCAGTTCCAGCTTTACCGCCAGCCTCGGCCCGATGCGGGTGTCGAGCCAGCCGGCGAGCAGCCCGCCAATGACTGCTGCGACCGACAAGGTGATCCCATAGCCGAGCATTTCCAGCGTCGCCCAGCGCATCGACCCGGCGGCATAGAGCCCGCCGAAGACGAGGATCGCGGTCAGTCCATCGGTGTAGACCATGCGCGCGGCAAGGAAGAGCAACGGGTCGCGGTGGCCGCGTGCCTCGCGGACCAGCCGGGCCAGATCGCCGGCGCCGGCGCGCACGGCGGCGCCGATGGGCAGCGCCGTGCGTGGCATGTCGGGGACCCGGCGCAGCAGCGGCAGCGCGCCCAGCGCCATGGTGGCGGCCACGATCAGCGTGGTGATGCGGTCGGGTTCTCCCAAGGCTGGATCGAGACCCCAGAGCGGGGCCGCCGGCAGCCAGGACCAGGCGACCTTGCCGGGCAGAGCAAAGGCGAACAGCACGCTGATGAGCAGCACCACCGATACGGCATTGCCCCCGGCGAGCGCCCGGCCCGAGGCGCGCGCCGCCCCCGCCATGCCGGCGGCGGGCAGCAGCAGCGCGTTGTGGAGCATCTCGTGAAAGGCGAACAGCGCGGTGATCGCCGCCAGAATGGCGATAACCGCCCCGCCGGGCAAGCCACCACCACCGGGTGGCGTGAACCACAGCGACGCGATAAGCAGTACCAGTGCCGTCACCACCGCGGCGAACCAAGGCTTGCGTGGCCCGATACGGTCGATGCTGGCGCCCAGCAACGGCGCGCCGAGCATCACTACCCAGCCGCCCCATTTGTTCGCCGATGCCACCAGCGTCTGTCCGAGCACCGGGTCGCCGACGACGCGCGTCACATAATAGGGCGCGAAGACGTAAATGGCGATCAAGATGACATAGGGGTCACGCGTGGCCTGGGCGACCACCCAGGCATTGGCGGCGCGGGCCGATGGTGTCGCCAGATAAGCGGACGATGACGAACAAATCGCCGCTTGCGCGGAAGAGGACGAACGAAGCGCCGCTTGCGCGGAAGATGACGAACGAAGCGCCGCTTGCGCGGCGGGGGCGTGCTTGTCGGGCAGCGATCCGGTCAATCGGCGGGCAGCACCTTGTGCCAGTTCGTCACCGATCGGCTCTCGAACAGGCCAGCCTGATGGTAGGGATCGGCGTTGGCAAAGGCGATGGCGGCCTCGCGATCGTCGAAATCGATGATCAGCAATGAACCCATGGCGCGGCCATCAGGGCGCAGCAAGGGCCCGGCGATGAGCACGGCGGTGCCCATGGTGGTGATATGGGCGAGGTGCGCAGCGCGCGTCGCAGCGCGCAGATCGCCCGAATCGGGCTTGTCGATGCAGTGGATGGCAAAATAAGGCATCGTCGTCCTGTCGTCGGGCTGCCATGGTCTAGCGCGGCGAAGCGGGATGCGAAAGGGCCAGATGCGAACAGTGTGGGAAAGCCTGCCCGGGGTGTTGCTGTGCTGTGGTCTGGCGGTGGCGGGCGGCGCGCTGGCCGATGCGCTGCGCCTGCCGGTACCGGGGGCAATTCTGGGGTTGGGCCTTTACCTGGCATGGCTGGTGAGCGGCCGCGGTATCGGCTGGAGCCGGCCCGGCGCCGCGCTGCTGCTACGCTGGCTGGGGGCGATGATCGTGCCGGCGCTGGTCGGCCTTGGGGGCTATCTGGGGCTGCTGGCGGGGGCCTTGTTGCCCTTGCTGCTGGTGCTGCTGGTCTCGACGTTGCTGACCGCGCTGGTCACGGCGTTGCTGTACCGGTTGGCGGGCGGGGTGGAATGATGCCGGGTTCGTTGGCAATGCTGCCCGAAATGCTGCTTGTGACGCTGCTGGTGGCGGGCGGTTTTGCCGGGGCGCGGGCGCTGTCGGTGCGGCTGGGCAACCCGCCTTGGGCCAGTCCGGTGCTTGTCGCCGCACTGGTGATGGGGCTCGGGCTGGCGGTCACCGGGGTGCCGCTGGCGCGTTTCGAGGCGGCGGCGCGGCCGCTGCGCTGGCTGTTGGGCCCGGCGCTGGTGGCGCTGGCGCTGGTCATTCAGGGTAATCTTGCACTTTTGAAGCGCGCGCCCGCGCCGGGTCTGTTCGCGGTGACGGGGGGGGC
>JBMOFG010000354.1:0-2746 GCA_049314415.1 Polymorphobacter sp. | reverse complement strand
TTCACCGGTACGGATGCGCACCGCCTGGCCAACATCAGCAACGAAGATCTTGCCATCGCCGATCGAGCCGGTGTGGGCCGCCTGCTGAATGGTTTCGACGACCTGCGTCGCCTGGCCGTCCTCGACGACCACCTCGATCTTGATCTTGGGCACCATATTGGTGCTGTATTCAGCCCCGCGATAGATTTCGGTCTGGCCCTTTTGGCGACCGAAGCCCTTGACTTCGCTGACGGTCATCCCCTGAATACCAGCGGTCGACAGCGCCTCGCGAACATCGTCAAGCTTGAATGGCTTGATGACTGCAATGACGAGTTTCATGGCCCCTCCCTGACGCGAACAGTCGCGTTAGTCTTTGCCATGCATGGATCGTGCCAGTTACGCCCGCCCCTTTGTGACAGGCCGGTTACACCCTGTTCACACCTGTGGCACTGCCCGATTCAGCGGCACGCAGGCAGCAGTGACGCGTTTTTGTGCAGGCAGCAAAAGCCGCAGCCCTGGTCAGAACAGCGCAGCGATGGCTGGCCAGTTTTCTATCACCACGGCTTCACCCAGCGTGATCAGTTCATCGGCGCGGGTGAAATTGCGCACATCGATATGGCCAATCGCCGGCGCCAGTTCGATATCGGGCGGGTCGATCGCCAGGCTTTGCCGCGCCAGATGCGCCATCACCAGCGACACGCCGGCACGACCGACCCGAAACGGTGTCATCACGCGCTTTTCGGGGGGCAGGGTTGCGGCGGCGCGGCGATGGTAATCGCCTTGCAGATTGACCGCCAGCACCGGCGCCTTTGACAGCGCCCGCACCGCCTTCACCGGCACCGGCGTCATCACCCCGCCATCGACGAGGATCATGCCATCCTTGCGCACCGGCGGGAAAACGCCCGGAATGGCAATCGATGCGAGGACGGCATCGACCACCGGGCCCTGAGTTATTGACACTTCTTGCCCGGTCACCAGATCGGCGGCGACGATGGCGACCGGCAGGAAGAGGTCTTGCAGGCGATCATGGCCAAAATGCTGGCGCAACTGCCGCGTCACCGCACGACCACCGAGCATCGAGCCGCGGCGCGGGTCGATATCGATCAAGCGCATGACCTGCCGCGCATTCAGCGATCGGGCGATCGCGTCGAGGATATTGAGGCGATCGGCAGCCAGACATACCGCCGCAACCGCTCCGATCGAGGTGCCGCTGACGGCATCGATCGTGACGCCGCGCGCCTGCAGCGCGTGCAGGACGCCGATATGCGCCCAGCCGAGACCGGCGCCGCCACCAAGCGCCAGCGCCAGCTTCATTCGCGCCACGGGGCCAGCAGCGGCGCATTCAACAGCGCCCGCGCTGCGCCTTCATCCTCGTCGAGCACCATCAGCCGCACCCCGGACAGGCCACTGCCGATCAACGATGCGATCCCGGCGTCGAACAGCACCGCCTCGATGCCGCCGGCGTCGAGCCGGTTGCGCATGATTTCGGCCTCCATCGGGTCGAAAATGGTGGCAAGGGTGACCAACGGCATCAGTTGTACGGCAGCACGGTGGGAGAACGCACCGGCAAGCCATCGATGCTGGGGTCGCGCGTCGCATATTTGTCAAGGCGTTCGGCGGGTTCTTCCTGCGCATGGAACTTGCGCAGCGTCTGGCGTTCGGCGGTCAGCGCCATTTCGGGCACCGCCCAGCCGCACGAGACTTGTGTCGATTCAACCGTCATGTCGAAAATCTGGCGTACGCCGCGTTCGATGGCGAAATGGCCCGCCAGCGCCGCAAAACCGTCATCCTGCGGCAGTACTGGCACGGCGCGGCCATAAAGCCGGTAGATCAGTGGTGGCTGGTCAAAGGCGCAGAACATGACCGTTATGCGGCCATCGGCGAGCAGATGCGCATTGGTTTCATTGCCCGAGCCGCCATAATCGAGCCAGGCCACCCGGGTGGGGCCGATGACGCGAAACGTGTCCATGCCCTTGGGGCTGAGGTTGATGCGCGCGCCCGACGCTGCGGTGGCAACGAAAAATACCGGCTGACGAGCGATGAAGCGGGTGTGTTGTTCGTCGATATGGTCGCTGAATTCCATGCGGCTGCCCTCTTTGCTTGTCGCTGCCGTTTCGGCGGGAGGGCAATCAGGCCGCCGTGCCGCCCACCGTCAGCCCTTCGATCAGCATCGTCGGCTGCCCGACACCAGCCGGTACGCTCTGGCCGCCCTTGCCGCAGATGCCGACGCCTTCATCGAGCGCAAAATCATTGCCGATCGCCTTCACCCGGGTCAGCACATCGGGGCCATTGCCGATCAGCGTCGCGCCCTTGATCGGCGCACCGAGCTTGCCATTCTCGATGCGATACGCCTCGGTGCAGGTGAAGACGAACTTGCCGCTGGTGATATCGACCTGGCCGCCGCCAAAGCTCTTGGCGTAGATTCCCGATTTGGCACTGCGCAAGATTTCACCCGGGTCTTCGTTGCCGCCTTCCATGAAGGTGTTGGTCATGCGCGGCATCGGCGCATGGGCAAAGCTTTCGCGCCGGCCGTTGCCGGTGGCGGCGACGCCCATCAGACGGGCGTTGAGCCTGTCCTGCATATAGCCCTTCAGGATGCCGTCCTCGATCAGCACGGTACGCCCGGTCGGGGTGCCTTCGTCATCGACGGTCAAGGAACCGCGGCGGTTGTCGATGCTGCCGTCGTCGACAACCGTGACCCCCTTGGCGGCGACGCGCTCGCCGATGCGGCCCGAAAAGGCGCTGGTGCCCTTGCGGTTGAAATCGC
>JBMOFG010000353.1:0-2752 GCA_049314415.1 Polymorphobacter sp. | reverse complement strand
GCCGCAATGCTGAGCACCCAGGGTTCGACGAGCGAGCGCGCCCGCACCGTGGCGCCGATATCGAGGCGAAAGGCGAGTGCCGCCAGACAGATGTCCGACACCACGATCGGGATGATGATCAGCGGGAAAAGCCGGTCGATCAGGCTGAACTCGGTCGCGGGAAAGACGATCTGCGGCACCGCCATCAGCAGCGCGGCGCCGACCAGCGCGGCGAGAATGGTGACGAGCAGCGCGTCGTAGAGCGCATGCGCTTCGGTGGCGGGGCGGTCGCCTGCGGCGGCGCCGCCAGCCGCATCGGCGGTGGCGCCGCGCAGCGCCATGTCCTGGGCCAACCCGCGCTTCAGCCCGAGCGTCGCCAGCATCGCGACGAGTTCGACCACCATGGTGGCATAGGCAAAGCGGCCAAGCGCTTCGGCGCCATACAGCCGCCCGGCGACGAACAGGAAGGGAAAGCGCGCCGCGAGCCGCAGCACATAGCCCAGAAAGCTGGTGCGGCCGCCGCGCGCCAAAGCCGCGGTTTCCGCAGCACCGGCCGTGGCCGCGTCAGTCGGCGACATGCACGAGCCGGTAACGGCCATGGAGGTAGAGCAGCGCCTCGCGCGCCGGGGCAAAGCCCAGCCGGGTGATTTCACCGACGATGATGCGATGGTCACCACCGTCATGATCGGCATAAAGATTGCACGCAAATGCCGCCTTGGCATCGGTGAGTACCGGCAGGCCCTCCCATTCCAGCCAATCGGCTTCGGCAAAACGGTCGATGCCCTTTTTGGCAAAACGGTCCGACACATGCGCGGCATCGGCGGCAAGGATGTTGACCGCGAACCTTTTGGTGGCGCGCAGCGCCGGCAGGGCGGAGGCGCCATTGGCCGGGCAGAACAGCAACAGCGGCGGATCGAGCGAGACGCTGGTGAAGCTGTTGGCGGTCAGCCCGATGCGGTTGCCAGCCTCGTCACGCCCGGTGACGACCGTCACGCCGGTGGCGAAACTGCCAAAGGCATCGCGCAGCAGGCGGGAATCAAAGGGCGGTGTGGCAATATCCATGGTGCCGAACCCCTACGCCATCGCCGCGCCGGGTCAATCACCGCGGGCACGATTACAGCCGGCTGGGCGTCATTCTGTGCGCCATTGTGGCGTTATGGTGCCACCAGCGCCGTTCAGGCAGGGGGGCTGGCCAAAGCGCCGCGCGGCTGCGATATGTTTGGTCGGATATATCGCATGATACGGCTGGCCCCTCTCCTTCTTCTCGCCCTGGTGCTGCCTGCTGCGCTGCGCGCCGAACCCGTGCGCATCTATGCCGCCGCCAGCCTGACCGAAGTGATGGGCGCGGTTGCCGATGGCTATGCCGCCACCGGCCAGCCGCGGCCGGTGCTGGTCCTGGCCGGCACTCCGGCGCTAGCGCGCCAGATCCTTGCCGGGGCCCCGGCGTCGGTGTTCATCGCCGCTGATGATGCCTGGATGGATGCCGTGGCCAGCCGCATCATTCCCGCCAGCCGCCGCGCCATCGCCGGCAACCGGCTGGTGCTGGTGGTGCCCGCCTCCGCGCCGCGCCGCGCCCGGCTGGTGCCGGGGTTCGACCTGGCGGGCTTTGTCGGGGCCGGCCGCTGGACAACGGGCGATCCCGCCTCCTTACCCGTCGGCCGCTATGCCCGCGCCGCGCTGATCTCAATCGGCGCCTGGGACAAGGCCGCGCCAAAACTGGCCCGCGCCGATAATGTCCGCGCTGCGCTCGCCTATGTCGAACGCGGCGATGCGGCGGCCGGCGTCGTTTACGCCAGCGATGCCCGCGCCTCGCAGCGGGTGTTCGTCGCCGGCACCTTCCCGGCCGCCAGCCATCCGACGATCACCTATCCCGCCGCGCTTGTCGCGGGGCATGCCGACGCCCCGGCACGCCGCTTTTACGCCTTTCTGACCGGGCCGCAGGGCCGCGCCATCCTGTTGCAACAAGGGTTCGGACCGCCATGAAGCTGCTGATCGCCGCGCTGCTGCTTGCCGCCATGCCGGTCGCCGCGGCCGAGATTCCGCTCAATCTCGACGGGCTGCCGCGCCAGCCGGCGCTGCTCACCGCGCATGGCAAGACCGTCACCTGCGAAGGTGTCGCGCTTGCCGAGTTGCTGGCGCGCTCAGGGTTGCCGGGCGGCGAGGCACTGCGCGATCCGGCGCTGGCCAGCGTCGTTATCGCCACCGGCAAGGATGGCTATCGCGTCGTCTTCAGCCTTGCCGAAATCGACGCTAAGCTTGGCAACCGCCCCGTTTTCGTCGTCGACCGCTGCGCCGGTACGCCGCTGGCGGCAGAAGACGGTCCGCTGCGGCTCGTCGTTCCCGGCGAGGCCCGCGCGGCGCGCTCGGTGCGGCAATTGACCGGCGTGCGCGTCGCCGCCGTGCCCGAATAACCAAGTGACGCCGCTTTCCGAGCCCGAGATTTCGGCGATCCTCGTCAGTCTGAAAGTGGCGGGCGTGGCAACCTTGTGCACGCTGCCCCTCGCCTTTGCCCTCGCCTTCCTGCTGGCGCGGCGGCAGTTTCCGGGCAAGCCGCTCGTCGATGCGCTGGTCAATCTGCCGCTGGTGCTGCCCCCTGTGGTCACCGGTTATCTGCTGCTGCTCGCCTTTGGCCGCGATGGCTGGGCCGGGCAGGCGCTGGGCGCGATCGGTATCAGCGTGCTGTTCCGCTGGACCGGTGCTGCGATTGCCGCCGGCGTCATGGCGCTGCCGCTGATGGTCAGCCCGATGCGGCTGGCGCTGGAGTCGATGGACC
>JBMOFG010000352.1:0-2760 GCA_049314415.1 Polymorphobacter sp. | reverse complement strand
CAGCGGCGGCGCGCATCTGTTCGGCGGCGAAGCGGCGCTGGTCGATGATATCGTCACCCGGCTGGCGCGGCTGGGGCTGACCGCCTGGCCGGCGCTGGCCGCCACGCCCGATGCGGCGCTGATGCTGGCGCACTATCAGGCAGACAGTATCGATGATCTGCCCATCGCCGCGCTGGCGCTGCCCGAGGCCAGCCAATTGGCGCTGCGCCGCGCCGGGCTGCTGACCATCGGCCGGGTGGCGCGCCAGCCCATGCCGGCGCTGGCGGCGCGCTTTGGCGAGGCACTGCCGCACCGGCTCGCCCGGCTGTCGGGGGCCATCGCCGTGCCCGTTACCCCGCGCCGCTTGCCCGCGCCGGTGGCGGTCGAACGCCGCTTCGCCGTGCCGATCACCCAGGTCGATAGCGCGCTTGCCGCCATCGAGGCGCTGGTGGTGCGCGCCGGCTTGCTGCTCACCGAACGTGCCGAAGGTGGCCGTGCCTTTGCCGTCGCCCTGTTCCGCAGCGATGGCCATGTCGCGCGGCTGGCGGTGGAAACGGCCAGCCCGGTGCGCGATCCGGCGCTGGTCATCCGCTTGCTGCGAGAACGCATCGGCGCGCTCGCCGATCCGATCGACCCCGGCTTCGGTTTCGATCTGATCCGGCTGATGGTGCCGGTCACCGCGCCGCTGGCGGCGCAGCAACTGCGGCTCGAAGGCGGCAGCCTTGCCGACAGCGAAGTCGGCGCGCTGGTCGACCGGCTGGGGGCGCGGCTCGGGCGCGGCCGGGTGCGGCGGTTGGTGGCGGCCGACAGCCATATCCCCGAACAGGCGGCGTTCGATTTGCCGCTGGCCGATGCCATGGCCGGCGCTGCCTGGCCGGCAGCCCCGCCCGGCGAACCGCCGCTGCGGCCGGTCAGGCTGTTCGATCCGCCGCAGGTCATCCAGGTCATCGCTGAAGTCCCCGACGGCCCGCCGCGGCGCTTTCGCTGGCGGCGCCAGACCCATGATGTCGTCCGCCACGAAGGCCCCGAACGCATCGGCGCCGAATGGTGGCGGCGTGCCGATGGTGCCGGACTGACGCGCGATTATTACCGGGTGGAGGACAGCAATGGCCGGCGCTTCTGGCTGTTCCGCCACGGCCTTTACGGCAGCGAAAAGCCCGATCCCGGCTGGTATCTGCACGGCCTGTTTGCATGACCGGCTTTGCCGAACTGGCCGCTGCGACGCATTTTTCCTTCCTGCGCGGTGCCTCGGCTCCGGCCGCCATGGTGCGCAAGGCTGTCGAGCTTGGCCATCACGGCATCGGCATTGCCGATCGCAACACGGTGGCGGGCGTCGTGCAGGCGCATGTCGCGCTGCGCGAGCTGAAGGCCGAAACGCCCGATCTGCGCTTCAAGCTGGCGGTGGGCGCGCGGTTGGTGTTTGCCGATGGCACGCCCGATATCATCGCCTATCCCGCGACCAGGCGCGGTTGGGGTCGGCTGACCCGGCTGCTGACGCTCGGTAACCGCCGCGCCGAAAAGGGCGATTGCACGC
Organism: Polymorphobacter sp.; assembly: GCA_049314415.1. Lineage (GTDB taxonomy): Bacteria > Pseudomonadota > Alphaproteobacteria > Sphingomonadales > Sphingomonadaceae > Sandarakinorhabdus. Next base: position 1,247 of record JBMOFG010000352.1, on the reverse strand, counting down.
TTGGCTTCGACGATCTGGCCGGGCTGCACGACGATCTGCTGCTCATCCTGATGCCGCCGCCTGTGGGGCCGGTGCCGCGACTGGCCGATCTGGCGGGGCTGGCGCCGCGGCGCTGCTGGCTCGCGGCCGACATGCCGCGCGGGGGTGCCGACCGGCGGCGGCTGGCGCGGCTCGCTGGGCTGGCGACAAGCCATGGCGTGCCGCTGCTCGCCATCAACGCGCCGCTTTATGCCGGGCCGGACCAGCGCAGGCTCCACGATATCCTCACCTGCATCGCCGAAAAGACCGTGCTGGCCGAGGCCGGGCGGCGGCTGTTGGCCAATGCCGAGCGCCATCTCAAAGCACCGGCCGAAATGGCGCGGCTGTTCGCCGGGCATGATGCCGCGCTGGCAGCGAGCCGCACCATCCTCGACCGCATCGATTTCTCGCTCGATCAGCTGCGCTATGAATATCCCCACGAACCGATTCCGCCCGGCCACAGCCCGCAGGGCTGGCTTGAAACGCTGACGTTGCAAACCGCCCGCAAGCGCTGGCCCGATGGCGTGCCGCCCAAGCTCCAGGCGCTGCTTGTCGAGGAGTTCCGCATCATCGCCAAGGCCGGCTATGCCCCCTATTTCCTGACCGTTCATGACATTGTGCAGTTCGCGCAAGGCCGCGGCATCTTGTGCCAAGGGCGCGGCTCGGCGGCCAATTCGGCGGTCTGCTATGTGCTGGGCATCACCGCGGTCGATCCGGCCAAGCATAATCTGTTGTTTTCGCGGTTTATTTCGGAAGAGCGCAAGGAGCCCCCCGATATCGATGTTGATTTCGAGCATGAACGCCGCGAAGAGGTGATGCAGTATATCTATGCGCGCTATGGCCGTGACCGCGCCGCCATCGCCGCCACCGTCATCCACTACCGCCCGCGCAGCGCGGTGCGCGAAGTCGGCAAGGTGCTGGGGCTTTCCGAAGATGTGACGACGCGGCTGACCAGCACCGTCTGGGGCAGTTTCGCCAGCCAGATGGAACAGCAGCGCATCGCCGAAAGCGGCTTTGATCCGCAAGCACCCGCAATCGCCCGGCTTGCCGATCTTGTCGGCCAGATCATGGGGTTTCCGCGCCATTTGTCGCAACATGTCGGCGGCTTCGTGCTGACGCAGGACCGGCTCGATGAAACTGTGCCGATCCACAATGCCGCGATGCCTGACCGCACCTTTATCGAATGGGACAAGGACGATATCGACGCGCTCGGCCTGATGAAGGTCGAT
>JBMOFG010000351.1:0-2762 GCA_049314415.1 Polymorphobacter sp. | reverse complement strand
ACGCTGGCCGCCGCATATTCGTCGAAACCCACCTTGCCATCACCATTCGCGTCAAGCTTGGCAAAGGCCTTTTTGCGGTTGACCAGATATTCGTCGCGGTCGATCCGCGCATCGTCATCCTTGTCATAGCGCGCAAAGCGCCGCGCCTCGCGTTCAGCATCGGTCACCGGGCTGGCCGGTGCCTCCAATGGGCCATCATCGTCAGGCACAGGATCGGCGGCGAACAAGGACGCTTCCCCGGCGGTCGCCACCGGCGTGTCGCGCGTCCACAGGAACCCCGCTGCCACCAGTGCAAGTACCGCCACCCCGAGCGCCAGCCATCGCCGCATTCCCGAACGTCCCGAATTTCGCCGGCAAACCGGCACATGGGTGACCCTGTGGCAGTAATCTACGCCAGTTCAGCGCCCCAGGGCAACGCCGGCCAGCAACCGCAACTGCCGGGCCGTGCTGCCGCGCGGTTCGCGCCCTTGCCCGGCCCGCGCCCGCGCCGCATCGCGCACCGCCAGTTGCACAAGCCCGAGCAGCGGCCGCAGCGGCGCTGCCACGGGCAGGGTCGCTGGCACGCCCGCGGCCCAGGCCTCGCCCAGACGCCGCGCCGCTTCAGGCTCACCGCCACCGAGCCGCGCCAGCAGCGCAAACAGCGTGCCGCCGCCGCTGATATGGCTGTCAGGCACGTTCTCACTGCCGATCAGCCCGAGCCAGCGATCTTCGAGCAGCGACAATTCGGCCCCCGACATGCCGCGCGGCAGCACTTCGGCAGCAATAAGCGCCAGCAGCGGTTGCGCCGGCACCGTGCCGGCATCGAGCGCCATCAGCGCATCGCGCCACCACGCCAGCCGGATTTCGCCGAGCATCGGCTCGCTGGTCGAGGCGACGACCTGCGCCAGTTCGAGATCGAGCCCATGCACGGCGAGCAGCGCCGGCCGCGCCGCTTCGGGTGCATAGAGCACGCTCAGATAGCGGTCACGATCACGCGCCTTCACATCGGCGATAACGATGTCGAGGTTGGTCGTCAGGCTGGACCGACCCTGAAAGCGCACAGCTTATTGCCATCAAGGTCGCGAAAATAGGCGCCGTAAAAGGCTTGCGCACCGTCCTCGCCGCGCACACCAGGTGCGCCCTCGTCGGCGGCGCCGGCAGCAATGGCGGCCGTATACATGGCATCGACCATGGCGCGGCTGTCCATCGCCAGCGCGATCATCGTGCCATTGCCGGCAGACGCGGTGCCGCCGTCATAGGGTGTGCCGACGGCGACCATCGGCTGTTCCCAGCTCAGCCCCCACGCAATGGCGCCGGTGGGGAATGTCATCAATCGCTTGATGCCGACCGCACCGCACACGGCATCATAAAATTCATGGGCTTTGGCCGGATTGTTGCTGCCCAGCGTCACATAACCGATCATCATCATTTTCCCAGTCAATGGCTGCTTTTAGCGCCGTAGCGGAGTCCTCGCCAGTTCCTGCAGGATATTTTCTTCCACCGCGGTGAAGGCACTGCGATGCACCGGCCTGAAGGGATCATCGCGGCTGCCGGTCAGTGCATAGACCAGCACGCGCTGCCGCGCCCTGTCGATCCACAGCCCGGCGAGCAGGCCATAGGCTTCCCCGAGATGCCCCCACCAGCGCGCGCCCGCCACCGGCGCATCATGGCCACCCGTCAGGCAGTGCAGGCCGGGGCCGTAGCAGCGCATCTGACCTTGGTAATCATCGTCCTGTGGCCGCCCGCGCGCGCGCCACACCGGCGTCATCAGCGCCCGCACCGAGGCCGGGCGCAGCAGCCGCACGCCATCGACTGTGCCGCCAGCCAGCAGCATCCGGCCGATCTTCGCCAGCCCTAGCGCCGAAATCCGCAGGCCGCCGTGCGGGCTGAACAACGTGCCGTTGCTGCCCGGCACATAGGCGGCAATCTCACATGGCCCGGCGGTCCGCACCGGGCACGGCCGCACACCCTTCAGATCATCGACCTGCGCCACCCAAGGGCCATCGGGATGCCAGTCGCGCTCATCCCGGCCGGTGCGGTAGAGCGTGGCAGCGGCAGCAATTGCAGCGTCGCTCGTCCCGCTCCAATTGTAGCCGGCGTCGAGCTGCAATGGTTGCAACACCAGCCGCGTCATCAAACGGTCGAAGCGTTCCCCCGTTGCCGCCTCCATCACCGATGCGACGATCCCATAATTGAGATTGGCATAGGCAAAGCGCGTCCCCGGCGCCGCCGCCCAATGCCCGGCCAGCTTGTCCTGCAACTGCTCGCCGAGCGGGTAATTATAGCCCGCCGCGTCGCTGATCCCCGAAACATGCGACAGCAATTGCCGCAAGCTTACCGGCGCATCGGGAAAGCCGGGATGGCGCAGCCGCCAACCGAGCCAGCGCGACACATCGCTGTCGAGGTCGAGCCGCCCCGCCTCGACGAGCCGCATCACGCCGATCGCCACGACCGCCTTGGAAACCGAGGCGACGCGCAACGGGGTGTCGGGCGCCAGTGCCCGCGCCGGATCGATGCTCGCCGCGCCAAAGGCCTGCGCGCGCACCACGCCCTGCCGATCGGCGACGACCACCACCAGCCCGGACAGCCCCGGCGTCGCCGCGGTCTGTCCGGCGACGATCGCCGCCAGCGGTTCGGCCGCCGCCGGGGCGGCGAGCACCAGGGCGAAAAACAGAGCAAGAGCGGGACGCAGCATCCCGCCACGCTAACACCCCGCCACGATTGCGCAAACGCCCCGCCGGCACCATATCCCCGGCATGAGTGTAGCCTTCACCAAGGAATCC
>JBMOFG010000350.1:0-2769 GCA_049314415.1 Polymorphobacter sp. | reverse complement strand
ACGCGCTGGCCACCGGCACCATCGATGAATAAGACATCGTCGCGGTCGAAGGGTTTAGCCGCCATCACCGTCATCGCCACCGTTTTGGCATAGCGGCGCACCAGTGTGTGCGGGCTGCCGCGCCAGAAGTTCATGCCGAAATTGGGGTTCATCGACGACGGCGCCGTGACAGTCTTTACCCAGTCGGCCGCGACCACCTGTTTCTTGCCAACCTTGCCGCCGTTGCGCACCAGTTCGCCAATGCGCAGCCAGTCGGTAGCGCTCGCCTGCAGACAGCAGAAAAAATGCGGGTTGCCGCCGGGCCGGTCGAGCCACAGCGCCGCATCGTCCGCCCCGATGGGCGCCCAGATCTGTTTCGACAGATAATCGGCATAGCGCCCGCCGATCGCTGCCTGCAATGCCAGTCCGGCGAGTTGCGTGCTGACATTCTGATAGGCAAACTCGCTGCCCGGCGGCGTCACGAGCACAAAAAGCTTGGCGGCAGCGCGATTATCAGCTCCGAACATCAACTGCGTCGCCGGCGCCGCCGGATCACCGGGCGCAGCTGGGGGCGAGCCGACCCCGCTGGTCATGCGCAGCAGCTGTTCGATGGTCACCGCGCCCTTGGGGTCGCCAGCAAATTCGGAGAGATACTTGTCGAGCCGGTCGGTGAGCGCAATCTTGCCGGCCTTGATCGCCGCGCCATAGGCCAGCGCCAGCACCGCCTTGTGCATCGAGGCGGTGGCGAAATGCGACGCGGCGTCAAAGCCCGGCGCATAACGTTCATGGACGATGCGGCCGTTCCTGGCGACGATCAGCGCGAAACTGTTCTGCGCATCGGCATAAGCCTGCGCCGCCGCCAGCGCCGCGGGCGCCACGTCGGTGCCGCTGGGAAAGACGGCGCCCTTGCCACCCGCCACGGTTTCGGCCGGGGTATAGGCCCTTGGACTTTCAACCGATGCCGCCATGGGGATTGCTTTCATGCGCGCCAGCAGCGCCGTTGTTTCGGGGGCAGGCTGCGCGATTGCCGCGCTGGCCAGCCCGAGCAGCGCCGCGAGGAGGGCGCGCTTCACGCTTCGTCTTCCGATGGCGGGCATAGCGCTGCCATCAGCGCATTGGTGTAGCGGGCGCGTTCGGTTTCCAGCTCGGCGGCCAGCGCTGGGCCGGGCTGGTGATCGCGCACCGCACCCGGTGCGACGATGCCGTTTTCGGAGAGCAGTGCCTCGAGCACGCGCTGGCGGTCCTTGACCACCCACAATTCGCGCGCCAGCACGAGCAGCGCATTGGCGACGTCGTCGATCTGGTCGGGCGCCAGCGCTTGCCCACTGCGCGCCCGGCGCGAGGCGGCAGCGCCGTCGGCGAGGCTGCTCACGCTGGTTTTGTCCCGATGATTACCCACGGATAAGGCGCACCATCGAGCCCGCCTTCGCTGACATCGACAAAGCCGATTTCGCGCGCCGTCGCGCTCCAGTCGAGCGTCGCCGCCTCGCGCCAATAGGGTTCGCCGCCCTTCCGTGCCTGCCAGTCGGCGCGCCACGACCCCAGCTTGTCATGGACGCGATAGGGGGTGACATCGCTCATCAGCATCTGGCCGCCGGGTTCGAGCAGGCGGAAGGCCTCGGCAAACACCGCCTTGATGGCGCTCGCTGGCATTTCGTGCAGGATAATGTAGCTGGCAACCAGATCGAAGCGCCCGGATTCGAAACCGGTATCCTCGGCGGCCTTCTGGTGCAGGTGCCAATCCCAACCATTGGCATTGGCGACGCGCAGCGCCTCTTTGAGCATCGGCAGCGCCAGCTCGACCCCAGTGATGTGGGCCTGAGGGAAGGTTTCCTGCAGCGCCGTGGTGAAATGCCCCGAGCTGGTGCCCATTTCGCAGATGCGCGTGTAATCGGCGCGCGGCAGCTTGGTCAGCACAGCGCGGCGTTGGGCAAAAATGTCGCCACCGAAATTGCGCGCCACATAGGTCTTGTGGATCAATTCCGAATGGATGAAGCCCATTTCGGCATGGCCGTTCCAGCCGCCGGTGGTGCGGTGGAACCAGACACCCCGGTAATAATCCGGCTCGGCAAAATCATTATAAGTCGTCAGCCGCGCCGGCCCCTTGGCCTCGAGCGCCGCGAGTTGCGGCAGCAGCACATCGGCCATTTCGTCAAACCCGTCGCGTGCCACCCGGCCGTGCTCGACACTGGCAAATTCGGCGATGAGGCTGCTGACCGCAAAGGGCTTCGACCCGGCGAGCGCTGCATCCATCACCTGGTGCCGGGCATCCATGTCATCGGGCAGCGTGTCGGCGGTGATGCCCGATGCGGCCAGCGCCTGGTTCCAGCGCTGCGAGACCGGGCGCATGGCTTGGGTGATGCCGACCATGAAATCCATGGCCGAACGGCCGCCTTGGCGAAGTGTCTGGGGCATGTCTCTCTCCCTTATTCGGCCGCGGCCGGGGTACCGGAGGGCGCAGGTTCATCGGCATCGAGCCGGAAATAGAGCAGCGGGATGATCGAAATTGCATAAAGGATCGCCGGCACGATCGCGACGCCGATATAGATGCCGGTCAGCGCTTCGGCCGGTTGCGCCACTGCCTTGCCGAGCGACGGCTTGAAGTGGAATGCTTGCAAAATGAGCCCGATGAGCAGCGGCCCGAACGCCATCGAAGCCTTTTCGACAAAGGAATAGGCCCCGGCATAGACGCCTTCGCGGCGGATACCCGAGCGCTTGCAATCGGCATCGATGGCATCGGGCAGCAGCGATTGCCCCATCAGCAGCAGCCCGCCCGAAAAAGTCCCCGAA
>JBMOFG010000349.1:0-2777 GCA_049314415.1 Polymorphobacter sp. | reverse complement strand
CGCGCTGGATGACCACCTGCCCCGGCTTGATGCGCGTCTCGCTGCCTTCGAGGATCAGCGAGACATCGCCTTGCAACAAGCAGATGACATCGATCGAATGCGTCTCATGCATCGCCGAAGCACGACTCTGGTCGATGATATGGCGGTCGCCGTCGAACATGGCGAAGACGGCGCGGGCGGTGGCGTCCTGTTCGGCCTTGGGCACGCCTTCGGGCAGCGGCGAGACGACGAACCAGCGCACCTGGACATTGCCGGGGCGCGGGCCGAGCACCGCCCGTGTCGCGCCCAGATCGCTGTGATTGCGGGGGTCGAGCGGACCCGAGGCGCTGTCCTCCCAAATTTCGAACAGGCCGCCGAGATCGGGATCACCAGCGAATACCGAAGGCCCGCCATCGATGATGATGACCGATTCCCCGTCGGCATTGTCGCCGGTGATTACGCGCCGCATCGCGTCCTGAAATGCGGCCATCAGATGCGTTCCTTGACATAGCGGCCCGGCGCATCCTCGATCGCCTTGTATTTGCCGCTGCCGGGCACGCGTTTCGCCACCTTCTTGCCCGAGCGCGGCGCCAGCCAGGCGATCCAATCGGGCCACCAACTGCCCTTGGTCTCCGTGGCGGCGGCGACGAAATCATCGAATTTTTCAGGCAGCGCGTCGCTCGTCCAATATTGGTACTTGTGCTGCGACGGCGGGTTGACGACTCCCGCGATATGGCCCGACCCCGCCAGCACGAAGCGCTTGTCGCCGGTGAAATGGCTGGTCAGCTTATACGCCGAGCGCGCCGGGGCGATATGATCTTCCTTGCCGCCCTGGATATAGGCCGGCGTCGCCACCGTCTTCAGGTCGATCGGCACACCGAGGACGGTGATGCCGCCGGGCTTGACCAGCAGATTGTCGCGGTAAATGTCTTCGAGATAGCTCTTGTGCCACAGCGCCGGCACATTGGTCGCATCGCTGTTCCAATAGAGCAGGTCGAAGGGGTAATAATCCTTCCCCATCATGTAGTTGTTGACGACATAGCTCCAAATGAGGTCGTTCGAGCGCAGCAGGTTGAAGGTCATCGCCATGTTGCGGCCATCGAGCCATGGCTTTTCGGCGGTCAGTTTCGCCACCGCTTCCAGCCCGGCTTCATCGACGAAGACGGCAAGGTCACCGCACTCGCTCATGTCGACCTGCGCGGTGAAGAAGGTGGCGCTGGCCACCTTGTCCGCCTGCCCGCGTGCTGCCAGCACGGCGAGCGTGGCGGCAAGCGTCGTGCCGGCGACGCAATAGCCGATGGTGTGGGTGCTCGGCGTGCCACAAATATCGAGCACGACATCGATCGCGGTCAGCTGGCCTTCACCGACATAGGTGTCGAGCGTGGCGTCGGCGAGCGTCGCATCGGCATTCTTCCACGACACCACGAACACCGTCAGCCCCTGTTCAACCGCCCAGCGGATGAAGCTTTTTTCGGCGGTCAGGTCGAGGATGTAGAATTTGTTGATCCACGGCGGGAAGATCAGCAGCGGGGTTTCATAGACCTTGGTCGTCGTCGGGGTATATTGGATGAGCTGGAACAGACGGTTTTCGAACACCACCTTGCCCGGCGTGATCGCGACGTTGCGGCCGACCTCAAAGGCATTTTCGTCGGTCATCTTCATGCGACCGGCTTCAAGGTCGCCGAGCAGATGCTCTAGGCCCTTGATGAGGTTGCTGCCGCCGCTTTCGGCCGTCTTCTTGAGCACTTCGGGGTTGGTGGCGAGGAAGTTGCTCGGGCTGATCGCGTCGACGAACTGCTTGGTGAGAAACTGCGCCTTGGCCTTGTCCTTGGGCTCGAGCCCTTCGATGCCGGCGGTCGCCTCCAGCGTGTAGTTGGAGGCAAGCAGATAGGATTGGCGCAGGAAGTCGAACGCCGGCGTTTCGCGCCAAGCCTCCCCGGCAAAGCGCTTGTCCTTCACATCGGCAACCGGGCTCTTGACGCTGTCGGGCGACAGGAACGACTGCCACAGCGTCATGGCATCGGCCATGTAGCGGCTTTGCAGGTCGATGAGCTTCTGCGGATCGGCCATCGCCGCGAGCGCGGTCTTCTGCCAGGTCGCCATCATCCCCATCGGGTCGGGCGGCGCGACCTCGGGCTCCTTGGCCAGAAACTCCAGCATCATCTGCTGGCCGCGCCCGGCCAGTTCGGTCCATTTCTGAAATTGTTCGAGCGGCTGCGCGTCGGTCGGCACTTCGGCCATAGTCATTCCCCGGATTATCGCTGGCCTTTGTGGACGCTTGCGCGCGCTGCGCCAAGGGCCGCCCGCGCAAAAGTCCACTTTTCCCGGCACCGTTTTCCGGCTATCCGTGCAATGTGGCTTTCTGCTCGCCACGCCCGCCGGAGACACGACATGACGTGCATCGCCAACGCCGCCCGCGCCACAGGCGCAGCGCTTGCTGCCGCCGCCTTATTGGCCGCGCCTGCCGCAGGTGCCGCGGCGGCCTGATCCGCGCCCACCGTTTCAGCCCATCAGCGGGCGGGGGCGGTCAGCCCCCGCCCGCTTTCTTTTGTGTTCTCCCCATCCCGGCGCTATGCCGCTTACAGTCCATCGCCCGGCGCCCTGCGCCGTGCAGGCCATCGAAAGACGCTCCGATGCACGATGATTTTTACCGTATCCGCCGCTTGCCTCCCTATGTCATCGCCGAAGTCAACGCGATGCGGGCCGCGGCGCGCGCCCGCGGTGACGACATCATCGATCTCGGCATGGGCAACCCCGATCTGCCGCCACCGCCGCATGTCATCGAAAAGCTTGCCGAA
>JBMOFG010000348.1:0-2778 GCA_049314415.1 Polymorphobacter sp. | reverse complement strand
GAAAAGCTGATCGAATACAAGACCTATCTGCAGGCGCTACCCTATATGGACCGCCTCGATTATGTCAGCCCGATGTGCATGGAGCACAGCTATGTACTGGCCATCGAGAAGCTGGCGGGCATCGAGGTGCCGCTGAGGGCCAAATATATCCGCACGATGTTTGCCGAGATTACCCGCGTTCTCAATCATATCCTCAACACGACGACGCATGCGATGGACGTTGGCGCAATGACGCCGATCCTCTGGCTATTCGAGGAACGCGAAAAGCTGATGGAATTTTACGAGCGGGTATCGGGCGCACGCTTTCATGCCGCCTATTTCCGCCCCGGCGGCGTCCATCAAGACATGCCCGACGGCCTTCTCGACGACATCAAGGATTGGTGCGACGGCTTCGGCAAGGTGCTTGACGAAGTCCAGTCGCTGATCGCCGACAACCGCATCTTCAAGCAGCGCAATGTCGATATCGGCATCATCAGCAAGGATGATGCCGTGGCCTGGGGCTTTACCGGCCCGTGCATCCGCGCTTCGGGGGTTGCCTGGGACCTGCGCAAGAGCCAGCCCTATGACGCCTATGACCGGATGGATTTCAACGTCATCGTGTCGAACGACGGCGATTGCTATGCCCGCTTCATGGTCCGGATGGACGAGATGCGAGAATCGGTGAAGATCATCCGTCAGTGCGCGGCGCAGATGCCGGGAGGCCGCCACGCGACGCTTGACCGCAAGGTCTCGCCACCGTCGCGAGGCGAGATGAAGCGGTCGATGGAAGCGCTGATCCACCATTTCAAGCTTTATACCGAAGGGCTTCATGTGCCGGCCGGCGAAGCCTATGTCGCGACCGAAAGCCCCAAGGGCGAATTCGGTATCTTCATGGTGGCGGACGGCACCAACAAGCCGTGGCGCTGCCACATTCGCGCGACCGGCATGGCGCACCTCCAGGCGATGGATTTCCTCTGCAAGGGCCATATGCTCGCCGATGCGCCGGCAATCCTGGGCTCGCTCGACATCGTCTTCGGGGAAGTCGATCGGTGACCGATGCGGACCGCCTTGCCCTCGTTGGCGAACTGATGGCGCGCTACAATGCGCAGGATGCTGCCGGCTATGCGGCGCTGATGACCGAGGACGCCGTCGAGGCAGTGTATCGCGGCGCAGTCTTGCGCGACGGTCGTGAGGGCGTGCGCAGCGGGCTTGCCGCGATGTTCGCCGAATTTCCCCAGAATCGCGCCGTCGTCCATGCTGCCTATGCCGTGGGCGACAAAGTCGTTCTGCATGAAGAGGTCTTCCGGTCCGACAACACGCCGCCCTTTTTCGTCGTCTCGATCTACTGTTTCGTCGGTGACAAGGTGGAGCGCGTCGAATTCGTGCGCTGACGCCGCTTTGCGCTATCAGCGCTGGACATCTTGCCTCGCTTTTATAAGCTGCTAGATATCGAAGGTGCGTCGCAAAGTCGCAACGGGATTTGAGGGGAGAAGAGCATGTCGAACAAGGGCGGAGATGAAGCAGTCTGGTTCTCGGCGCTGTGTGCGGCCGTCGCCTATATGGCGCAGGCGAAATTTCCCTCGGTGGCCATGTCGGGCATTTTTCTCATCATGCTGATGTGGACCTTCTGGAGCCTGCTCAAGATGATGATGAACCGCATGTAGGCGGGGGCGCCGCCAAGTCCGGGGGAGCACGGCGGCACATAGTGACAAGCGGGCAGGGTGCCACGGTGGCGCCCTGCCTTTTTTTTGTTCGTGATTTTGCGACCTGAGCGTCGCACGACCGTGATGCCGTCGTTTTTTCGATCAAGCGCTATTCATCGCCGCTGTGGCTCATGTATAGGGCGAGCGTTGCTGCCGTTGTTGATTGCTGGACCATTGTCGTGATGCACACAGATGCCCCTGCCAAGGTGTTCGCTTGGACGGACGAGAACGCCGCCGAAGCCGCGCGCATCATCGCGCTCTACCCACAAGGGCGCCAAGCATCTGCGGCCATGCCGCTGCTCTGGCTGGCCCAGGGCCAGATGGCCGAACAGACCGGATCGGCTTGGCTGCCAGTGCCTGTTGTCGAATATGTCGCTGTCCAACTCGGGATGCCCTATATCCGGCTCTACGAAGTCGCCAGCTTCTACACCATGTACAATCTCAAGCCCGTTGGCCGCTATCATGTCCAGGTCTGTGGCACGACGCCGTGTCAGTTGCGCGGCTCGGATGACATCATGAAGGCCTGCAAGGACAAGGGCCTGAAGAAGGATGCCAACACTGAAGATGGTCTGTTCACCCTGTCTGAAGTCGAATGCCTCGGTGCCTGCGCCAACGCTCCGATGGTGCAGATCAACGCCGACAACTACGAAGACCTCACCTATGACAGCATGACGGCGATCCTCTCGGCGCTGGCGCATGGCGAAACCCCGTTGACCGGCAGCCAGATCGGCCGAACCGCGAGCTGCCCGGAAGGCGGTCCGACGACACTCACCGCGGTGCCGGCATGACGCCGAAGATTGTTTCAGGGATCGGCATGGTCTTGTCATTGTCGGCACTGGCAGTGCTCGGTTTTTCGCTCTACCGGTCGATCAACGGTATACCATCACAGGGGCTTTCAATCTTTGGAACGTCGCTACTTCTTTGCAGCATCGGCCTGCGAATGCTGTCACGGCGGGAAAGCAAATGAACAACATCAAACTCCTGCGCCGTATCGCTATGGCCGCGACGGCAATCGCTGTCGTATCGGGAACGGTTTCGCTCTATCTCCTTTTCACTCAGACGACTGACGACAAGACGCTGTTCATCATCAGCATCG
>JBMOFG010000347.1:0-2787 GCA_049314415.1 Polymorphobacter sp. | reverse complement strand
CGGCCGACAAGGCCAGACAGATCAGGCCGCGGCCGTGGCGCGCCATGAAGTTGATCGCATCGGGCGTCGCCATCTGCGCAGGGATAACGAGATCGCCTTCGTTTTCGCGGTCCTCGTCATCGACGAGGATGAACATCCGGCCGTTGCGGGCTTCGTTGATGATCTCCTCGACGCTCGCCAGTGCCGGGCCTTGCGATCGGTCGCGCAGCCATGTGTCCAGCTTGCGCAGTGTTTCGGCGGTCGGGTTCCAGTCGGTATCATCGAGATTGCGCAGCGAATTGGCGTGCAACCCGGCGGCGCGGGCGATGCCCGATTTGGTCTCGCTGCCGTCGGTGACAAGGGCGCGCAGGCGTTCGGTGGTAGAAGTCATGACGGCGATGCTCACATTGCGATGTGATATTTCATCTACGCCTCACATTGCAATGTCAAGTCGGGCAAGGTGTGCCCAATCTTCTCCGCCACCCCCGCATAGGCTGGCGGTCGTCGACGTCTTGCGGGGGTGATGTCAGGAAGGAGTCAGCCCGCCTTGGCCATCGACTGTTGCATCCGCGCCAGATAGCGCGCCAGCACGTCGATCTCGATATTGATCTCGTCACCTGCCCGGGCCGTATCAAAGGTCGTCCACTGCGCGGTGTGCGGGATGATGTTGATGCTGAATTCGGCGCCATCTGTGTTGTCGGCGACGGTGTTGACCGTCAACGACACGCCATCGAGGCAGACCGAGCCCTTGGGGGCGATGAACGGCGCGATATCGCGTGGCACCTGGATGGCGATGCGGGTCGAATCGCCAACCGACGTAACGCCGGTGATGCGGCCGACGGCATCGACATGGCCGGTGACGATATGGCCACCAAGTTCGTCGCCGACTTTCAGGGCGCGTTCGAGGTTGAGGCGACGGCCGGCGACCCATTGGCCGCTGGCGGTGCGGCTGGTGGTTTCGCCCGATACATCGACGCTGAACTCGCCCGGCGCCTTGGCCACCACGGTCAGGCAGACGCCGGAGCAGGCCACCGACGCGCCGAGCGCCAGCCCGGTGGTGTCATAGGCGGTGGTGATAACGACGCGCAGGTCGCCGCGCGGCTCGATGGCCTTGATCTGGCCGATGTCGGTGATGATGCCGGTGAACATGGATCGTGCCTATCGGATGCGGATGTAAGTCTCAAGCCGGTCGGCGCCCAGCGCGACGATCGGCTGCGCCGCCCAGCGGCCATGCGCGGGCGCCAGGTCGGCGAGGCCGATATCCGGCAGACCCAGCCCGCCCATGATGATCGGCGCGCGATAGAGCAGCAGCCGGTCGACAAGATCGGCGGCGAACAGGCTCGCCGCCAGCCCGACCCCGCCTTCGGCAAGCACCAGATCAGCATCTGCGACCGCTGCCAGCGCCGCCGGACTGTCGAACTGGCGCCAGCCCGGTACCGGCGTCCGGCCCATCACGGCCTTGATCGGCAAACGGCTTTCCAGGCCGGCCAGCCGCACATCAAGGCGCGGTGCATCGGCAGCCAGCGTGCCACGCCCGATAAGGATCATGTCGGCGCGGGCGCGTTCGAGATGGGCATGGGCGCGGGCACGGTCGCCGGTGATCCACTGGCTCTGCCCCGATGCCATGGCGACGGCGCCGTCGAGCGAGACCGCCAGCTTCAGCGTTACATGCGGGCGGCGCAGCCGCAGCCTTGTAAGGAAGCCGGCTAGCACCGCTTCGGCTTCGGCGGTGCGCACCCCTTCCGTAACGGCGATGCCGGCAGCGCGCAGCCGGGCGATGCCTTCGCCATTAGTGCGCGGATCGGGGTCGCCCGCGCCGATGACGACGCGCGCCACTCCGGCGGCGACCAGGCCATCGGCGCAGGCCGGGCCGCGCGGGCTGGCATGGGCGCAGGGTTCGAGCGTGACATAGGCGGTCGCGCCGCGTGCCGCCGCGCCGGCTTGGGTCAACGCCATGGCTTCGGCGTGCGGGCGGCCGCCGGGCTGGGTCCAGCCGCGGCTGATGACGCGGCCGTCCTTGACTAGCACGCAGCCGACCGACGGGTTGGGCCGTGTAAGCCCGACACCGCGCTGTGCCAGCGCGAGGGCGGCGCCCATCCGGCGCGTGTCATCAAGATTGGTCAATTGACCGGTGGCTCGGCGGCGGCGCCCAGTGCTGCCGCGTTGGCGGGCGCAGCCCCGCTGGCTGGCGCCACCCTTATGATGGGCGCGATGTCGCTGGCGGGTGCGGTAATGACGAACGGAATGTCCTTCTCCACGCCGCCGCCGGCGACATAGGCGTCATATTGTTCCTGCGCCTTGGTACGCGCCGGGCCGGTGAGCGTGGCGATGTAGGTGCGCGATTGCGCCAGCCGTTCGGCGCGGGCGGCCGCGGTGGCCTGCGCATCGGCAAGCGTGTCGGCGCGCGACCGCTGGGCGCTCCAGTTCTGCATGTAGATGACGTTCATCACCCGCCCCGAATAACCCGAGCGCGATTCGAGCATGAAGGCCGTCATGATAACCGACGTCAGCACCAGAGAGGCGCCGCCGACGAGGATACGGCGGCGACGGGCTTCGACCTGCGACGGGTTGAGGAAGGACATAGGCAAGCTCCGGCGGGAAGTGGCACCATAAGGCGACATCCCGCCGGAAGCCAGTGTCAGGCGCCGGCGCTCGCCAGCCAGCGCCCGGTCTTGATGTCGCGGCGCGCCGTGCTTGAAGCCAACCAGGGCGAAGAACGTCAGACGCTATTGGAAAACCTCAAGGAAGGCACCATCGTCAAGGGCATCGTCAAGAACATCACCGACTACGGCGCCTTTGTTGATCTCG
>JBMOFG010000346.1:0-2790 GCA_049314415.1 Polymorphobacter sp. | reverse complement strand
CTTGCGCCAAGGTTCGGAAAAACGGTAACAATCTTCATTTAACCCGCGCGGACAGCAGCAGAAGGGCAGCGAATGAGCATCAAGCCGGTCACGACAGCGGTGTTCCCGGTTGGCGGCCAGGGCACGCGCTTCCTGCCGGCCACCAAGGCGGTGCCCAAGGAACTGCTGCCCGTCGTCGATCGGCCCTTGCTGCAATATGCCGTCGACGAAGCGCTGGCGGCGGGCATCGAGCGGATGGTGTTCATCACCGCGCGCGGCAAGAATGCGCTCGAAGACTATTTCGATGTCGCGGGCGAACTCGTCGCCAGTCTGAAGGCCAAAGGCAAGACCACCGAACTCGCCGTGCTCGATGAAACCCAGCTCAGCCCCGGGCAGATCGCCTATGTGCGTCAGCAGGAACCCGCCGGGCTCGGCCATGCCGTCTGGTGCGCGCGCCACATCACCGGCAATGATGCCTTTGCCGTGCTGTTGCCCGATGAACTGCTGTGGAACCCGGCAGCACCGGCGCTGGCCGAAATGCACAGCGCCTACAAGCGATTGGGGGGCAACATCATTTCGGTGCTTGAAGTGCCCGAGGCGCACACCAGCCGCTATGGCATCGTCACCCCGGGCGCGGTCGATGGCCGGATCACCGAGGTGCGTGCGCTGGTTGAAAAACCCGCGCCCGGCACGGCGCCGTCACGGCTGGCGGCTATCGGCCGCTATATTCTCCAGCCCGAAGTCATGGGTGTGCTGGCGCGCGGCAAGCGTGGTGCCGGCGGCGAAATCCAATTGACCGACGCCATGGCCGAAATGATCGGGGTGCAGCCCTTTCACGCGCTGACCTTTACCGGCACGCGCTTCGATTGCGGCGACAAGGCCGGGCATATCACCGCCAATATCGCGCTGGCGCTGGCGCGCGATGATGTCGGCCCGGCAGTGCGCGAATGGCTGAGGGCGCAGCAGTTCTGAGCGATCCGTCGGCTGGTGGCCGGCCTCAGATCTGTTCCAGCTTGTAACCGAACCCGTAGATCGATCCCAACCGCAGGCCGTTTTCGAGCAGTTGCAGACGCGCGCGGACCAGCGAGATATGGGCATCGAGCGTGCGGCTGCTGTTGGCGTGCAGGCCGCCCCATATGGCCTCGCAGAGATGTCCGCGTGACAAGGGGCGGTCAAGATTGCGGAAGAACAGCAACGCCAGGCTGAAGACCTTGGCCGTGACGGGAATGGCCTTGCCCGCCAGCGTCACGCGGCGCGCCCGGCTGTCGAAGGCATAGCGACCGAAATATTCGATGCCGCTGTCGCAATCAGTCGCTCCGAAGCGCTTTTGCAGCAGGGTCTCGGCATGATCGCAGATGCTCTCCACCGCATCCGACCGGGGCAGGCAATCATCGGCGGGGTTTAATCTGGTCTCGCTGCCGCCCCGTGATGGCTGCGGGGTCATCAGGATGACCGGCGGCGACCAGGGCAGCGAATTGCGCATCCAGCCGAGCAGTTCGTCCGACGCAATATCGGCAAGCTGTTGATCGACAACGACGAGATCATAGCTTTCATGGTACAGGGCGCGCCGAAAGGCCTCGCCTGAATGGAATTCGGTGCAACGATGCCCTGCCGAACGGATTTCGCGCGCGATTCCGGCGCACAGCGCATTGTCGCCTTCAACGACGGCCAGTCGCATGGCAGCATTTCCTTTTCGCTTTGGTCCCACAAATTAACATATGAGCACAAAGATGCCGAATAATAAGGCCAAAACCGGATAATTAATGTTTATTTTACAATTTTCTTGCCAATATGGGCAATTTGTCACAAAAAACTGACACAAACTGCCGATACGCTCGACGCTTCGGCGGGGTTGTGGGTGACCAGCAAAACCGGTGTCGTCCGGCTGGCGGCGGCGACCAGCGCCAGCACCCTGCCAGCGTGCACCGCATCGAGATGGGCGCAGGGTTCGTCGAGCAGCAGCGCTGCCGGCCGCGCCAGCAGCGCCCGGCCCAGCGCGACCCGCCGCGCTTCCCCCCCCGACAAATGGCGTGGCCACCGCCCGAGCAGCGGCGTCAATCCCAATTGCTGCGCCATGTCGGCGATTTCAGCCGCCGAGGCGCGGCCGGCATAGCCCAGATTGGCGCGCACATCGAGATGCGGGAACAGCCGCACATCCTGGAACGCCAGTCCGAGATTGCGCGCGCGCGCCGGCACATCGATGCCCGCCGCCGCATCGAACAGGCTGCGGCCGTTCACGCGGATATGCCCCGCCACCGGCCGCACCAGCCCGGCGATGGCGAGCAAAAGGCTGGTCTTGCCGCGCCCCGATGGCCCGACCAGCGCGGTCGCACCATCGCCCGACGCAAAGGCAAAGCGCCCGGTGAAATCACCGCGTTGCAGCGTGACATCGATGTCGAACACCGGGGTCCCGGCCGCTGGCGCCGTCATGTCCGGTGACGCCCCGCCCGGCGTTGCCAATATTGCGCTGCGACCAGCGCCAGCACGGCGATGGCCAGCGCCAGCAGCGCCAGCCGCAGCGCCGCGGCTTCGCCGCCCGGCACCTGCAGCAACGCGTTGATGGCGAGCGGCAGCGTCTCGGTTTCTCCCGGAATCGCCGACACGAAAATCGCTGTCGCGCCGAATTCGCCCAGCGCCTTGGCAAAACCGAGCACAGCCGCGGCGATGATGCCGGGCAGGATCAGCGGCAGTGTGATGGTGACAAAGACGCGCAGGCGCGATGCCCCCAGCGTTGCCGCCGCGGCTTCCAGCCGGCGGTCCATCGCCTCCAGCGCCAGCCGCATCGGGCTGACCATCAGCGGCAGCGCCATG
>JBMOFG010000345.1:0-2793 GCA_049314415.1 Polymorphobacter sp. | reverse complement strand
CGATGAACCGCGGAGTCGAAATTGATGGCCGGATCGCCGACGATATCGCGCGGTCGGCGGTGACCGAACAAGTGGAAATGGGTGTCGCTGTGCGTATGGCCTGTCTCGATCTGCTGACGCGCAGCCGGCGCGGCGTTCCGGGCTGGCCACCGGTGGGGACCTCGCTGTGATTGCGATAACCGGCGCCCGTGTCATCGACCCGGCAACAGGTTTCGATGCGGTGGCAACCGTCTTGCTGCGCGACCGGGTCGTGGCCGCCGTGGGCGCATCGTCTATTCCGTCCGATGCCCGCGTGATCGACGCCGCCGGGCTGGTGCTGGCCCCGGGTCTTGTCGACACCGGCGTGTTTCGCGCCGATCCCGCCGCCTGCCATGCCGGCGGCATAACCCGCATCGTACTCATGCCTGACCAGCGCCCGCCGCTCGATGATCCGGCGCTGGTCGCCTTCGCCCAGGCGATGGGCAAGCCCGATGTCTGGGTGCACCCGCTGGTCGCTGCGACCCGCGACCTTGCCGGGCACGAGCTGGCCGAAATCGGGCTGGGGCAGGCGGCTGGTGCCGTCGGGGTCGCTACCGGGCGCCTTGGTATTGCCAGCAGCGCCGTGATGTACCGGCTGCTCGCCTACAGCCGGGCATTCGACATGACCGTCGTCAGCCACGCCGAAGATGCGGCGCTGACCGCCGGCTCGGTCGCGACCGAGGGCGAATATGCAACACGGTTGGGCCTGGCTGCAGCGCCGGCGTTCGCTGAAGGCCTGGCGGTGGCGCGGGATATCCGGCTGGCCGAAGCGACGGGCGCACGGTTGCACCTGCGACAGGTGACGACCGCTGAAGGGCTGGACCATGTACGCGCCGCCCGGGCGCGCGGTGTTGCGGTATCGGCAGGGGTGACACCTGCGCACTGGCTGCTCAATGAGACCGCGGTTGCCGGCTTCCGCAGCTTTGCCCGGCTGTCGCCGCCGCTGCGCAGCGATGCCGACCGCCGCGCTGTCGAAGCTGCCATTGGTGATGGCACGATTTCTGTCATCGCCTCGGGGCATGATCCGCGCAGCCAGGAAGAAAAGCGGCTGCCCTTCGCCGATGCGGCACCGGGCATGGCGGGAGCGGAAACATTGCTGGCACTGGCACTTTCACTTGTCCGCAATGGCACCTTGTCCCTGGCTGCGGCATTGAAGACAATGACATCGGCACCGGCGGCGCTGTTCGGTTTGCCCGGTGGCTCGCTGGCCGTTGGCGCACCCGCTGATGTTGTCCTGTTTGATGAACAGGCCCCGTGGCGGATTGCCGGCGAGCGCTTCATCGGTGCCGGCAATACGCCGTTCGATGGCATTCCGGTCGCCGGCCGGGTGCGTATGACGATCAAGGGTGGAGATATCGTGTGGCGCGCATGAACCGCGGCCGGATGCTGATGGCGGTGGCGCTTGCGACGCTTTGCCTTGCCGCGCCGCCGGCGGTAGCAGCACGCAAAAAGAAAGTCGCGCCCGTCGTGACGCCGGCACCGCCACCGCCGCCTACTGTGCGCAGCGGTGTCGAACTTTGGCGTGCAGGGGATTATCCCGCTGCTGTGGCGATCTGGCAGACCTTTGCCAGCGCGGGTGATCCCGATGCGATGTTCAACATGGGGCAGGCCCACAAGCTTGGCCGCGCCGTGCCCCGGGATCTGGTCCTGGCGCGCGACTATTATCGCAAGGCTGCGACCAAGGGCCATCTGCCGGCACAGGCAAATCTGGGCATCCTTTTGTTCCAGGCCGGCGAGAAGGTCGAAGCGACGCGCTGGCTGAAGGCCGCTGCCGATCGCAACGAGATGCGCGCTCAATATGTGCTCGGTATCGCCCATTGGAACGGCGATGGTGTGCCGCGCAGCCTGACGCTTGCCTATGCCTATCTTGCGCGCGCCTCGGCGCAGGGATTGACGGAGGCGAGCGGCGCGCTTCAGACGTTGACCGGCGTTGTCGCGCCATTGGAGCGCGCCAATGGCTGGGCGGTGGCGACGAGCCTGGCTGCTGGTACAGGTATTCCGCCCGCTTTTGCCGGTGCGCCGGGCAAGCCGCAAATGGCATCGGTGGCCCCGCTCAACGATGCGGTACTGCCGAGCCAGATCATCAAGCCGCCACCGCACACGGCGGAGCCGGCGCCCGTTCATATGCTTGCCAATTCGCCACAGCCAATGGCGCCGCCGCCGCCGCTGCTGGCCCGCAAGCCGGCCGCCAAGGCGGATGGGAATGTCGACGTCGGACATAAGGCGGCCCCCGCACCGGTGTGGGCCATGCCAACTCCACAAGCTCGGCCGGTGCCGTCAACCCCGCCACCTGTGGCCGTGGCGCCGCCGCCGGTGACAGCAGCCCAGGCTCCGGTAGCTTTGGCACCTATCCCTGCGTCGCGCGCCATCGAAGCGCCAACTATCCCGACGGTAGCGACCGTGGTGTTGCCGGCCTCGCAACCACCGTTTGAAAAGCCATCAGAAAAATTGGTTGAAAAAACCACTGAAAAGCCAGCTGTCAAAGCTGCGGCCAAACCTGCGGCCAAGCTGCCAGAAAAACAGATCATCGGCTGGCGGGTACAACTCGGCGCCTTTTCAAAAAGGCCGCTTGCCGAAGCCTCTTGGAAGGAGTTTGCCACCAAGCAGAAGAAGCTTATCGGCGATCGCAAGCCGATTTACGCGTCGGACGGGAATGTTATCAAGCTGCAACTGGGACCGTACAAGACCAAGGCAGCGGCACGCGAGGCGTGTGAAACGGTCGCTAAATCGGGGCGTGCCTGCTTCGCCACCGACGATTGAGTGAAGGGTCGGCGC
>JBMOFG010000344.1:0-2797 GCA_049314415.1 Polymorphobacter sp. | reverse complement strand
CATTTCCTGATGTCTTAAGACAAGTTACAGGGAGTAATACATATCGAATTCGACCGGTGCCGGGGTCATTTCCCAACGCTGCACATCGTGCATTTTCAGTTCGATGTATGAATCGATCTGGTCGTCGGTGAACACGCCACCCTTGGTGAAGATCGCCCGCGACTTGTCGAGCGCCGCCAGAGCTTCGCGCAGCGATGCGCAAACGGTCGGAACTTTCTTCAGTTCCTTGGCCGGCAGGTCATAGAGGTTCTTGTCCATCGGCGCGCCCGGGTGGATGCGGTTCTCGATGCCATCAAGGCCCGCCATCAG
Organism: Polymorphobacter sp.; assembly: GCA_049314415.1. Classification (GTDB taxonomy): domain Bacteria; phylum Pseudomonadota; class Alphaproteobacteria; order Sphingomonadales; family Sphingomonadaceae; genus Sandarakinorhabdus. The sequence goes on along the minus strand of JBMOFG010000344.1, from coordinate 2,488 downwards.
CAGCGCGGTGTAGCAGAGGTACGGATTGGCCATGGCATCGGGGAAGCGGACTTCGACGCGCTTGGCCTTGCCGCCGCTGCCGTACGGAATGCGGCACGAAGCGGAGCGGTTGCGCGACGAATAGGCGAGCAGCACCGGTGCTTCGAAGCCCGGGACCAGGCGCTTGTAGCTGTTGGTCGACGGGTTGGTGAAGGCGTTACAGGCCTTGGCGTGCTTGATGATGCCGCCGATGAAGAAAAGCGCGGTTTCCGACAGTCCGGCGTACTGGTCACCGGCGAACAGCGGCGTCTTGCCCTGCCAGATCGACAAATGGGTGTGCATGCCGCTGCCATTGTCGTCCTTGATCGGCTTGGGCATGAAGGTCGCGGTCTTGCCATAGGCATGGGCGACCTGGTGAACGACATATTTGTAGACCTGCATGCGATCGGCAGTGGTCGTCAGCGTGCCGAAGGTCAGGCCGAGTTCGTGCTGCGCGGCGGCGACTTCATGGTGATGCTTGTCGCAGGGCAGGCCCATTTCGAGCATGGTGGCAACCATTTCGCCGCGCAGATCGACGGCGCTGTCGACCGGTGCGACCGGGAAATAGCCGCCCTTGACGCGCGGGCGGTGGCCCATGTTGCCGCCTTCATAGACTTTGCCGGTGTTGGTCGGCAGTTCGATATCGTCGAGATGGTAAAAGCCTTCGTTGTAGCCGGTGCCGAAACGCACATCGTCGAAAACGAAGAACTCGGCTTCGGGGCCGATGTAGATGGTGTCACCGATACCGGTCGACTTGAGATAGGCTTCGCCGCGCTTGGCGGTCGAGCGCGGGTCGCGGCTGTACAATTGGCCCGTCGACGGTTCGACGATGTCGCAGATCAGGATCAGCATCGGCGTTGCCGAGAACGGATCGATATAGGTAGCGTCGAGATCGGGCATGAGGATCATGTCGCTCTCGTTGATCGCCTTCCAGCCTTCGATCGACGAACCGTCGAACATGAAGCCGTCGGTCAGCATGTCGTCATCGACGACACTGGCGACCATGGTCAGATGCTGCCACTTGCCCTTGGGATCAGTGAAACGCAGATCGATCCATTCAATGTCCTTTTCCTTGATCATGTCGAGGATGGCGGCGGCTTTCTTGCCCATTTTGAGACGTGCCTTCTTGCTTTGGTTGCGGGTAAAAAACGTCAGATCGCGTCGGAATCGCGTTCGCCGGTTCGAATGCGGACGGCGCTTTCGATCGTGGAAACAAAGATCTTACCGTCGCCGATGCGGCCGGTTCGTGCGGCATTGGCGATGGCTTCGACGACGCGATCGACCTGATCGTCATCGACGACGATTTCCAGCCGCACCTTGGGCAGGAAATCGACGACATATTCGGCGCCGCGATAGAGTTCGGTATGGCCTTTTTGCCGACCAAAGCCCTTGGCCTCGGTCACGGTGATTCCGGAAACGCCGACTTCGTGGAGCGCTTCTTTTACCTCATCCAGCTTGAACGGCTTGATGACCGCCTCGATTTTCTTCACCGTTCACCCCATGGACTTGTCAATGATGTAGCAAATTTCGTGCCAGAACCCTGTAGACCGAAAATGCCTTTAAAACCCGGCCAATCGCAAGCGTTGTCAAAAAAAACTGTCATTTTTGCTGATGAAATTACCATCATCTGCCCGAAAACAGGGCAATTGCCGTGTCTTCTCCGTTTTTCATCACGCGGCCAGATCGATAGCAACGACGCAAGCCGCTAAACGGTTGTCGCGTAGCCGCCGTCGACGGTCACCACACTGCCGCACAAGAAGCCGCTGGCGCGGCTGCCCAGAAACAAGGCCACCCCTCCCATGTCATCGCTGTCGCCCCGGCGCTGCATCGGCGTGTCGGCAAGGCTCTTGCTGCTGAATTCCTCGGCGATGCCGGCGGTCATTTTCGACGGGAAATAGCCTGGCGCGATGGCGTTGACGGCGATGTGCCGGCCGGCGAGATTTTTCGCCATCATCTTCGTCATGTGCAGCACCCCGGCCTTCGATGCCGCATAGCTGTAGGTTTCGATCCCGGACACATGCTGGCCATCGATCGAGCCGATGTTGATGACCCGGGCGTAATCGGCCGGGCTGGCGGCGGCTTCGAGCAGCCTGATCAGCTTCTGGGTCAGGAAGAACACCGATTTGACGTTCAGGTCCATCACCTTGTCCCAGCCGATTTCGGGAAAATCGTCGAAAGGCGCACCCCAGCTTGCGCCGGCATTGTTGAACAGCACATCGACGCGATCGGTGATCGCGGCAATGGCGGTGGCGAAACGGTCGATCTCGGCCATTTGCGATAGGTCGGCGGGGATGGCGGTACAGTCACCACTTTTGGACAGTTCGGCTGCGAGTGCCTCGCACGCGGCGGCATTGCGTGCCGTGATGATGACGCGGGCGCCATTGTCGATATAGGCGCGGGCGATCATTTCGCCGATGCCGCGGCTGCCGCCGGTGATGACAACGGTCTTGCCGCGGACGGAAAACAGATC
>JBMOFG010000343.1:0-2798 GCA_049314415.1 Polymorphobacter sp. | reverse complement strand
CGGCGCTGGCGCGCTGGCGCTGCGGCGCCGGGCCGCACTGCAACCCTGCGGCCGTTGCCTTGCTCGATGCGGCGCGCACCGCGCCGGCAGCGGTGCGGCCGGCACTGTTGGCGCGTGCCGAGGCCGAAATGCTGGGTGGGCCGCCGCTGATCCCGCTGTTCACCGCGATCCGCTGGGCATTGGTGGCGCGCGATGTCGACGGCTGGGTGCCCAACCGCGCCGCCAGCCATCCGCTTGCCCGGTTGGTCGTCACGCGGCGCTGATGCAACCAAAAGGCCATTCGGCGATTGTTAGGCGCGGGCAGTCCCATCATCCTGGCCCGGGTACAGGGACGATACAACATGCGCAAAACATTGACGGCAATACTAATGCTGGCCGCCAGCCCGGCGCTGGCAGAGAACTATGGCGTGTTCCGCAACCCGTCGGGCAATGTCGAGGTCAAGCTTGCCGATTGCGGCAAGCAATTATGCGGCACCATTGTCAAGGCCAGCGCCAAGGCGAAAGCCGACGCCGCCAAGGCGGGGCAGGCCAACATCATCGGCATGCAGTTGTTCCGCAACCTGATGCCGGCGCCGCAATCCAAGGGCAAGCCACGCCGTTGGGACGGGCGCGTTTATATCCCTGACAAGGACCGCACTGTTTCTGGCAGCGCCATCCTCAACGGCAAGATCCTGTCGGTGAAAGGATGCCTGCTCGGCGACAAATTATGCAAGAGCCAAGACTGGATGCGGGTCAAATAGACTCGGGTCAGAGCGGGAAAAATTTCCGCGTCACCACAAAGCCGATGGTGGCGGCCGAGCCGGTAAGAAAAGTGCCCCACATCAGGTCGAGAATGGTGACCTTTAGGCTCCACACCTTCAATGTGGCGTAGTTGGTCATGTCATAGGTCATGTAACAAAAAAAGCCGAACAGTGCGCCCTGTACCAGCGCCGTTTGCCACTTTCCCGATGCCAGTGCCGGCTGCACAGCGAAGACCAGGATGCCGGTGATGTAGAGCAGATAGAAGATAATCGCCGGCCCAAGCCGGAAATTCTCGGCCATCAACTCGCCGATTTCGGGTTTGTAGAGACGAGTCGACATGGTGATCAGCCAAACACTGTCGACAGCGGCGAAACCCAGGCCGGTGGCGATGAAGGCGGTGGCGGATTTCATAATCATGGGGTCAGCATAGACGCAGCGCGGTTTCCGCGCCAAGATGAAATTACGAACACGACGAGCGACCGGGGGAGTCGATCATGGGGGACGAATTCGCGGACCGGCCGCCGGGCCTGGTATCGCGCGCGGCGCGCGCAGCGCTGGTGGCTTTCTACCGGCAGCAGGGCTGGCGGGCACAATCGCAAGGGCCGATTCCGGAGCGCTGCATCATCATCGCGGCGCCGCATACGTCGAACTGGGATTTTCTCTATTTCGTCGGTTTAACCCACGATCTGGGGTTCCAGGCGCATTTCATGGGCAAGAAGGAATTATTCCGCTGGCCGATGGCCAACTTTATGCGCGAAAACGGCGGCATCCCGGTCGATCGCACGACGGGTGGCAATTATGTTCAGGCGATGATCGACCAGTTCGCCCGCCGCGACGTCTTTCGCCTGACCATTGCCCCGGAAGGCACCCGCAGCGCGGTACGCAAATGGCGGACCGGTTTCTACCATATCGCCATGGGCGCCGGCGTGCCGCTGGTCTGCGGGCTGATGGATTATGCCAAGAAAATCGGCGGCCTTGGCCCTGCCTTCATGCCCAGCGGCGACTATGCTGCCGACATGGGTCGGGTGGAGGAGTATTACCGCTCGGTGACGCCCAAATATCCCCAGCATGCCACCGCCAGCATCGTCGCGGCGAGCGGCGGCTATCGCTATGTGCCGACCGCGATGGTCGAGGAGACCGTCTGATGATTCTTGTGCAATCCCTTCTCGTCAACCTCGCTGCAATCATGGTGGCGATGCTGGTCCTCTGGCAGATTTCGGTCGCCATCAAAGATGTCAGCTTCATCGATGCCGTCTGGGCCTATGGCATGGTCGGTCTGACGCTGCTGACCGCAGCGCATATGCCCGGCAGCCCGGTCGGTCCGCACAGCACGGCGCTGCTGCTGCTTACCGTCATCTGGGGGCTGCGGCTCGGCACGCATCTGCTCCTCCGCTGGCGCAGGCTGGGGCGCGACCCGCGCTATGACCGTATCGTCGGCGGCACCATGAAGGCCAAGGGCTGGAGCTTTTCCAAAACCTCGCTAATCATGGTCTTTGCCATGCAGGGGCCGTTGCTGTGGACGGTGTCGCTGCCAGCGCAGGCCGGGCTGCTGTCCGACGCAGGTGGCCCCATCGGCGGAATCGGGTTGATCGGCATCGCCCTCGCAGTCATCGGTATCAGCTTCGAAAGCCTCGGCGACCTGCAGCTCGAAGCCTTTCGGCGTGACCCGGCCAGCCATGGCAAGGTGCTCGATACCGGGCTGTGGCGCTATACCCGCCACCCCAATTACTTCGGCGATGCCTGCACCTGGTGGGGCATCTGGCTGGTGGCGATTTCGGGTGGCGCCGGGCTGTGGACAGCAGTGGGGCCGCTGTTTTTGACCTTCACTTTGGTCAAATGGAGCGGGGCGGCACTGCTCGAAAAAGGACTGAAGAAGACGCGGCCAGAGTATGCGGAATATATTGCGAAGACGTCGTCGTTCATTCCGTGGCCGCCAAAGGGATAGTGTATCGGTAAGGTCGGGGTGAACATGGCCTGACGGCAAACCGGCGGATATTATTGGGTGCTATGCAAAATCCTCCGTCCGAATTTGCGGGCCGCGACCGCGCCGAACTCCA
>JBMOFG010000342.1:0-2800 GCA_049314415.1 Polymorphobacter sp. | reverse complement strand
GGGTAAAGCGTTGCCCGATCGCCAGCAGCAGTTCGGAATAGCTGACACGGCGACCTTCGGCGGCGGCTGCCTGGAGAAGATGTTCGAGTTGACCGATATCGAATGCCATTATTCGGCGGCCATCTCGCCGATTGGCGGCAGGTTGTGGCCGAGCAGGCGCAGCAGGTCGGCGGCGGCTTCGACGATGTTGGTACCGGGGCCGAAGATGGCGGCGGTACCGATATCGCGCAGGAAATCATAATCCTGTACCGGGATGACGCCGCCGGCGATGACCCGGATATCGGGGCGGCTGGCGTCCTTCAACGCGGTGATCAGCGCCGGTACCAGCGTCTTGTGGCCGGCAGCGAGGCTGCTTGAGGCGACGATGTCGACATCGAGCGACAGTGCCAGCGCACAAGCTTCATCAGGCGTCTGGAACAGCGGCCCGACGGTGGCATCGAACCCCAGGTCGGCGAGCGCGGTGCCGACGACCTTGGCGCCGCGGTCATGACCATCCTGGCCCATCTTGACGATCAGCACACGGGGCTTGCGGCCCTTGCGACGCTCGAACGCCTCGACGCCATCGGCGACGCGGACATAGGCCGGATCACCCTTATAGGCATCGGCATAGATGCCCTTGACCATCTTCACCACGGCGGTGTGGCGGCCAAAGACGTCTTCCAGCGCGGCGCTGATTTCGCCCAGCGTCGCACGCACCCGGGCGGCGTTGACGGCGAGGCCGAGCAGATTGTCGCCGGCAGCAGCACCGCTGCGCAGCGCCGCCAGCGCAGCTTCGACGGCCGCCGGCTCGCGATTGGCGCGCACCGACGCAAGCCGCTCAATCTGGCTGGCGCGCACCGCAACATTGTCGACATCGAGGATGTCGAGCTTTTCCTGGGTTTCCGGCTTGTACTTGTTGACCCCGACGATGACGTCATCGCCCATGTCGACGCGGGCCTGCTTGGCGGCAGCGGCTTTTTCGATCTCGAGCTTGGGCATGCCACTTTCGACAGCCTTGGTCATGCCGCCGAGCGCTTCGACCTCGTCGATCAGCGCTTGGGCACCCTTCACCAGCTGGTCGGTCAGCGCTTCGATATAATAGCTGCCGCCCAAGGGATCGACGACGCGGGTGATGCCGGTTTCTTCCTGCAGCACCAATTGCGTGTTGCGGGCGATGCGCGCCGAAAAATCGGTGGGCAGCGCAATGGCTTCATCGAGGGCGTTGGTGTGCAGCGATTGGGTGCCGCCCAGTGCCGCCGCCATGGCTTCGACGGTGGTGCGGATGACGTTGTTATAAGGGTCCTGCTCCTGCAGGCTGACACCCGAAGTCTGGCAATGGGTACGCAGCATCTGGCTGCGCGGCGCGGCACCGAAATCGGCCATGATCGTCGCCCACAACGTGCGCGCGGCGCGCAGCTTGGCGATTTCCATGAAGAAATTCATGCCGATGCCGAAGAAAAAGCTCAACCGCCCGGCGAAATCGTCGACCGCCAGTCCCTTGGCGAGCGCGGCGCGGACATATTCCTTGCCGTCAGCGAGGGTGAAAGCCAACTCCTGCACCGCCGTCGCCCCGGCTTCGAGCATATGATAGCCTGAAATGCTGATGCTGTTGAACTTGGGCATGTTTCTGGAGGTATATTCGATGATATCGGCAACGATCCGCATGCTGGGCGCCGGCGGGTAGATATAGGTGTTGCGGACCATGAACTCCTTCAGAATATCATTCTGGATGGTGCCATCGAGCTTGTCCTGCGTGACGCCGGCTTCTTCGGCGGCGACGATATAGAAGGCGAGGCAAGGCAAAACGGCGCCGTTCATCGTCATAGAAACGCTCATCTGGTCGAGGGGGATGCCATCGAACAGGATCTTCATGTCCTCGACCGAATCGATCGCCACGCCGGCTTTGCCGACATCGCCCGACACGCGCGGGTGGTCGCTGTCATAGCCGCGATGCGTGGCGAGATCGAAAGCGACGCTCAGCCCCTTTTGCCCGGCGGCAAGGTTGCGGCGGTAAAAGGCGTTCGAGGCTTCGGCGGTCGAAAAACCGGCGTACTGGCGGATGGTCCAGGGCCGGCCGGCATACATGCTGGCGCGTACGCCGCGCGTGAAGGGCGCAAAGCCGGGCAGGCCGGGATCGGTGACAACATCGGCAGCGGTATAGAGCGGCTTGACGGCGATGCCTTCGGGGGTCGCCCAGGTCAGGTCGGCACCCTTGACTTCCTTGGCGGCCATTCTCTGCCAGTCAGCGTTCGTCGGCTTGGTCATGTCTGTCTCCCGGAGGCCCGTATAAGCGCAGGCGGAGGCGGTGCGTCAATCGTCGTGATGGCAACTTTGGCCGCGTTCAGCGGTTGCACAGGTACGCAGCAAAAAGGAATGCCCATGGCCGACGACCCCAAAGTCATCACCACCGTCAAGGCGCGCGGCGGCGTCACGCCGCATATTGTCCGCTATGTGCTGTTGGCGTCGCTCACCCTCGCGGTCGTCGCGATGGCCTGGACCTATCTGGCGGCACCACAGGGTACCCAGCAGGGCGCGACAACGAAAGCCGATCCGCAGTAGATTTACCTTATCACCTTTGCCTGCGCCGGGAAGGCGGTCAAAAACAGTGCGAAGCCAAAAGGGCGCTACTCGGCCGCTTCCAGCGTCTCGGTACGGCCGGTATTGCCTCCCGCCAGCGCGATCAGGCGCTTCTCGAGCGTGCGCAGCCGCGGCGCATTGTCGATCTTCGCCCCGGTCAGGTCGGTCAGGTAAAAAGTATCCGTCGCACGCTCGCCATAGGTGGCGATATGCGCCGAATGGATGGTCACCCGGCTCTGGAACA
>JBMOFG010000341.1:0-2806 GCA_049314415.1 Polymorphobacter sp. | reverse complement strand
GTGCCCAACCCGCGCTTCATCCTGCAGGCATCGGCGGGCGACACGCTCGATGCCTCGCCCGACCTGACCGTGCAGAACGACCCTGACCGTTTCGGCATCGGGCCGGAGGAGTTGCTGGTCATGGCACATTATCAGCCGATCCTCGCCGATGCCCTCAAGAAGTTCAGCGCGGCAGAATGGGTCGAGGCGGCACGCATTGCCGAAATGACGATGCAGGAATGCCGTTCCATCGAAGAATCGCTGATTGATCCCTTGCTGATCGATGACGAATGCGTGGCGACGGTCGATGATCCCGAACTCGGCGCGATCAACCAGGTTGGCATTACCTATCGGCTGTCGGCGAACCCGACGCAGGTGCCGGGGCCGACGCGGGCGCGCGGCGCCGATACGGCGGCAGTCAAAGCGGAAGCGACGGCGCTCCCGGATCCGGTGGCCGGGGCAGCGCCGGCGGGCGGTGGCGATGCGCCATTAAAGGGTATTCGCGTCCTCGATCTCGGGCTGGCCATCGCCGGGCCATTCGGTTGTCAGTTGCTTGCTGATCTTGGCGCCGATGTCATCAAGATCAATACGTTATGGGACAAATATTGGCACGCGACGCACATCGCCTATATCGCCAATCGCGGCAAGCGCAGCATCGCGCTGATGCTCAAGAACCCCAAGGCAATGGCGATACTCAAACAGCTGATCGCCACCGCCGATGTCGTCCAGCATAATATGCGCTACGACGCGGCGGTGCGACTGGGGATCGACTATGAAACGCTGTCCAAGGAATTTCCACGCCTCATCTATTGCCACACGCGCGGCTTCGAAAAAGGCCCGCGCATGGGCCTGCCGGGCAATGACCAGACCGGCGCCTGCCTCGCCGGCATCCAGCACGAGGACGGCGCGATTGCCGCTGGCGGCAAGCCGTTGTGGAGTCTCACCTCGCTCGGCGATACCGGCAACGGCTTCCTGTCCGCCATCGGCATCATGAACGCGCTGACCGAGCGCGAGAAAACCGGCAAGGGCCAGTTCGTCGACACCTCGATCGTCAACGCCTGTTTGCTCAACACCAGCTATGCGGTGGCGAAGCCCGATGGCAGCGCGGTCGACCGACCGCATCTCGACAAGCAACAGATGGGCTATTCGCGGCATTACCGGCTGTATGCGGCACAGGATGGCTGGGTGCAGGTGGTGGCGGTTACTGATGCGCAACAAGTGGCGTTTGATGCGCTGGCGAGCGATGCGGAAGCGTATTTTGCCGAGCAGAGCGTTGCTGCGGCGCTGGCGGCACTGGCGGCGGTAGGTGTGCCGGCGGAGCTTTCCGATCCGCAAGCGTCGTTGCGGCTGTTCGACAATGCCGCCTTCAAGGCCAAGGGCTGGACGGCGGAATATCAGCATCCCTATGTCGGCAAGCTCGAACAGATCGGGCTGACCTATGATCTGTCGGCCAATCCAGGTGTCATCCAACGGCCGCCGCTGCTCGTTGGCGATTCGACCGATGAGCTGCTCCGCGAACTCGGCTTTGACGAGGATGGCATCGATGCGCTGGCCGGCGAGGGCGCGGTAATGTCCGAACCCCCGCGCAAATCGCAGCAGACGCTGAAATCGCCGTGGCAGTAAGGCAGGCTTCATGACCCGCATCTCGTCCGCCAACCCGCACCGCCCCGATCCGGTGCTGACCATCGACACCGCCTTCTTCTGGGCTGCCGCCGATGAAGGCCGTTTCGTTGCGCAGAAATGCGCCGGCTGCGAAACGCTGTGGCACCCGCCGCGGCCGGTGTGTCCCAAATGCCTGTCGAAGGAAAAACACGCCCATGACCTGTCGGGGCGTGGCACGGTGATGAGCTGGATCATGCCGGTGCACCCGCCGGCACATGGTTTCGATGCGCCGCCGATTGTCGTGCTCGTCGAAACCGAGGAGGGCCTGCGCTTTGTCAGCAATGTCGAGGGCATCGACCCGCGCCAGATGAAGAATGGCCTCAAGGTCGAAGTGGCGTTCGCGCGCACCAAAGGGGGCCATCAGGTGCCGATTTTCGTGCCGGCGGAGGAAGTCTGATGCCCAATCCCGGCAACCAAGCCTGTATCGTCGGCATCGGCCAGACCGAATTCTCGCGCGCCTCGGGCCGGTCGGAACAGCAATTATGCGCCGAAGCGATAATGGCGGCGTGCGAAGACGCCGGTCTGTCGCCGAAGGACATTGATGGCGCGATGACCTTCGATCTCGACAACAGCGACGAGGTCGACCTGATGCGCAATCTCGGCACCCCCGAGATGCGCTATTCGATGCGCACTCCGCAGGGCGGCGCCGGGTCGGTGACGACGCTGGTTCATGCCAAAAAGGCGGTCGAATCGGGCCTGTGCGATGTCATGGTGATCTGGCGCGCGATGAACGAGCGTTCGCAATATCGTTTTGGCCAGCCGCATACCGCAGTCAACCCCAAGGGGCTGAGCAGCACCTTCATGGAGTGGTGCATGCCCTTTGGCGCGCAGACGCCAGCGGCATGGGAAGCCTTGTCGGCAACGCCCTATCTCGAACGCTATGGCGTCACCTCGGAAGACTTGGGGCGCATTTCGGTGCTGTTCCGCCAGAATGCTGCGACCAACCCGGCGGCGTGGTTCTACGGCCAGCCGATCACACTCGAGGACCATCAGAAGTCGCGCTGGATCGTGCCGCCGCATCTGAAGCTGCTCGATTGCTGCCAGGAATCGGATGGCGGCGTGGCGATCATCGTGACGCGGCGCGACCGGGCGCGTGATTTGAAGCAAATCCCGGCGCGGCTGCTCGGCGCCGAATATGCCTTTCTGTTCAACCACGAGATCATTT
>JBMOFG010000340.1:0-2806 GCA_049314415.1 Polymorphobacter sp. | reverse complement strand
GAATGACGCCATTTCAGTCAGGCTTGGTTCCTTGGCGGCATCACGATCGGTTTCGAAACTCATATGATCTGATGCGAAAAGACCCAGCACCGGACCGGCACCGGGTTTGAGCGCCCGAAAGGCCGCGGCATTACCGGCATATGTGCCTCGCGGATACCGCGCTTGCCATTTTGCGAGCAGGTCAACGCCGTCATCGCGCAAGCCGCCACCAGCCAGCGGCAAGAAGCGTGCCCGACCGCCACCGAGTGCCAGATCAAGTCCGTCACCTGGCGCAAAGCCTACGAGCTGGCTCGCGAGGTCGGCACAGCCGGCCTTGCGGTCGCCAGCGGAAAAAGCCCGGTCAGCACCTTCCCAGTTACGATTGGGCACATGACCATATACTGCCGCTGGTGTCGCATGCGTGATGCGCGTGGTGGTAACGACACCTACTGCCATGCCTCTGCCCTTGGCAATTTCGGCAATAGTGCGCGGCAGCTTTTCTGGGGTGGCGCAGGTGTCGGCCAACTGGTTCTGGCCAAAATTGATCGTGCCGATGCGTGTCTTGATCCCTGTATTCATGGCGCTGGCTGTCCCGGCACTGTCGGGCACCTGGGCGTTGCTATTGTAGGTTTTCACCAGGGCCGTATGCGGCAGCCGTTCGAAACTCAGGCTGTTCTCCTCTCCCGACCGACGAGGCTTGCCATCGCCGGGGTTCTGACCATCATAAATCCGTGCGGCGGTGATGGTGGCGATGCCCATGCCATCACCAATCATCAGGATGACATTTCGGGCCCGCTTGGGTCGGTTGACCACGGCCATCCGCTCGGCAAGCGCGGCGCGGCCGGCAGCCCAAAAATCATCCTTCACCGGCGTTTCAAGCACCGGGCCAGCAAGAACCGGGGCGGCTACGCCCAGCAACAGCACCGCAGTCAGAAAACGCATCGTCAGTCTCCCTTCACCGTCATCAACGGCGACCTAAAGCAGTTTAATTTCACGCAGGCGTTCATGCAGATAATCATCAGACGTAATCGGCGGCCAGTGCTGCGGCCCGAAGGGCATTGTCTCGATGAGATAATCGGGTCGAAAATGCAGGAAGAATGGGGTTGAATAGCGGGCGAAGCCGGCACGATCGGCTGTCGGGTTGATGACTCGGTGCGTCGTCGATGGCAGGCGTCCGCCGCTCAGGCGTTGCAGCATGTCGCCGATGTTGCACACAAGGCTGCCGGGCGGCGCGGCAATATCTCGCCATGCCCCCTCCTTGTCGAGCAGTTGCAACCCAGCCTCCTCGGCACCGAGCAGCAGGGTGATAACGTTGATATCCTCATGCGCCCCGGCGCGTATGGCGCCAGTGCCTGCCGCGACAGGCGGGTAGTGAAGCAGCCGCAGAATGGCATTTCCATCAGTAACCGGGCCGGCAAAAAAGTTGGGCGTAAGGCCAAGATGGATGGCAATGGCGCTCAGCATGCGGTTGCCGGCGTCATCCAGGGCGCGGTAAAGTGCCGATACCGCAGGTTGGAAATCCGACACTTCGCTGGGCCAGATATTGGCTGGCATGATGTCGCTGAAGCGATGCCCGGCCGGCAGGTCACGCCCGACATGCCAGAACTCCTTGAGATCAGCGCTGAGCGCCCCCTTGGCAGCCTCGACGCCGAAAGCCGTCATGCCACGCTGGCCACCACCGCCGGGAATGACATAGGCGGCTTTTGTTGCTTGGGGCAGCGCGAAAAAGGCGCGGGTCGCATCGAGTGCACGATCGATCAGGCTCTGGGAGATGCCATGGTCAGACACAATGGCGAAGCCCGTACGGGCAAAGGCGTCGCCAAATCGCGCCGCCGCCGCGACCGGATCATGGTCGACAAGACTGAGGGGAATCGGTTTTATGTCGGCAAGGCTCATGGTTGCCATTTGCCCCAAGAGCGACGTGAGCAACAGCCCTGATACGGTTCGGTCAGCGTTTTTCGCACATCAACCGGCCGTGACGACAAGACAATGGCCACGCCAAACAGCAACCTTGCCGTTATCGGCGCGCCGGCGTTGCGGCAGTACCAGCCGCGAGACACCGGCTTATTCCTGTCGATGCAGGTTGACCCTGTCGGGTAGCCCCGACTATAGGGGCGCCTCACTGGCATCATGGCAGCGTAGCTCAGTTGGTGAGAGCGCCGGATTCATAACCCGGAGGTCGGCAGTTCAAATCTGCCCGCTGCTACCATGTTGAGGGTTTTGCCTCATGTCGGGTCCCGCCAGCTGGTCGCTTGTTGTGCACGGCGGATCCGGCCGCATGACACGCGACACGACAGCGCCTTCAATCGATAGCGAATACCGATCAGGGCTTCGCACTGCGTTGGCGGCAGGCGGCGCTGTATTGGCCAGCGGCGGCGATGCCGTGTCGGCCGTTGAAGCGGCGGTTCGTGTGCTCGAAGACAACCCGCATTTCAACGCAGGGCGCGGCGCGGTATTCACGGCCGAGGGTCGTATCGAACTCGATGCCGCGATCATGGCCGGCAAGACAGGCGCTGCCGGTGCTGTCGCCGGCGTCACCCGCACGAAAAATCCCGTCAGCCTGGCTCGCGCCGTTATGGAGAATAGTCCGCATGTGCTGCTCGCCCGTGACGGCGCCGATGCATTTGCGATCGAGCAAGGGCTCGTGCAGGCAGAACCCGATTGGTTCCGGGTGGAAGCACGCTGGCAGGCATTGCAGGCGATGAGAGCGGCAGCGGCGCGCGGTGAAGATGCTGCGCGAGGTCGGCGGCGCCGAGGCCGGCGGCCACCTGGCAGCCGCTGGCCTGGCTCGTTTCGATGACGGGGTCGACGACGGCGTGGCCGATGC
>JBMOFG010000339.1:0-2812 GCA_049314415.1 Polymorphobacter sp. | reverse complement strand
CTCGTCAGGCTCATAACCTGAAGGTCACAGGTTCAAATCCTGTCCCCGCAACCAACAACAGATGACACCCGTCCTGGCGACCGCCCGGGCGGGTGTTTTTGTTTGTGCCGGTGGATCAGCGCCGCAACCCCGCGCGCTGGCCCAGGCCTAACCCGGGCTTGGCTTACCCCCGGGCCTCGGCTTAACCCCGGGCCTCGGCTTACCCGATGGCGCGCCAGTGCCGGTTTATTCAGCGACCCTTTGGTCGCGCTTGTCGTACGCCTCCGTTGAAGGCCGCATCTTTGGCAGCGCGCGTTAGCGCGGCACGCTGATGCTCAGGCGGCTGTGGCTACCGGTTGATCTTGTTCGCGTAGCCGTCGCCAGTTCCACGGCAGCAATTCGTGGAGACGGCCCTGCGAGATGTCGGCGATACGTGCGAGGACATCGGCGAGCCAGGCTTCGGGATCGATGTCGTTGAGCTTGGCTGTGACGATCAGCGAGTACATGAATGCGGCGCGCTGACCGCCGCGATCCGAGCCACAAAACAGCCATGCTTTCCTGCCCATTGCAATGCCGCGCAGCGAACGTTCGGCGGCATTATTGGTCATGCAGATGCGTCCGTCATCGAGGAAGCGGGTAAAGGCCGCCCAGTCCTTGAGCATATAGTCCATCGCCCTGGCGACGGGGTCATGACGCGAGAGGCGAGCGCGGTGCTCGCGCATCCAGGCCTCGAGTTCGGCGACCAGTGGTGCTGCGTGTTCGCGGCGCACCGCGAGGCGGTTGTCTATGGGCGTGCCGCCGAGCTCGCGCTCGATATCAAAGACGCGGTCAATGCGCCGGACCGCCTCGAGCGCCAGCGGCGAGAGATCGACGGCTTTCTTGCGGCGCTTGAGCGTAGCAGCGACGTCAGCGAGTTCAAAGAAGGTGCGCCGGGCGTGCGCCCAGCATAGCGCCCGGACAAGCGGCGCCGGAGCGCGGTCGAGTTTGAACAAGGCGTTGTAGCCGGCATAGGCATCGGCCTGCAGGATGCCGGCATAGCCGGCGAGATGCGCCTGCGGATGTTCACCGCCACGATCGCGCGAATAGTGGAACAGCGCCGCCGGCGGTGCGGGTCCGCCGAACGGGCGATCATCGCGGACATAGGTCCAGATCCGCCCCGTGTCGGTCTTGAGCTTGGCGAGCACCGGAACCGTGGTGTCGTCACCGTGCAGGCGCTCGGCGGCAAGAATATGCGCCTCCAGCAGCATATGCAGCGGGCGCAATGCCGACGTACAGGCGCCGACCTGATCAGCGAGCGTCGACAGACTGAGCTCGACACCCTGCAGGGCATAGCGATCGCGCTGGCGGTTGAGCGGTTGATGCTGGCCAAACTTCTCGAACAGGATCGAGGCGAGCAGCTTGGGGCCGAACATCCCGCGCGGCGTGACATGGAACGGCGCTGGCGGTTGGGAGATCGTGTCGCAGTTCCGGCAGGTGAACTTCTCGCGCACGGTCTCGATGACTTTCATCGACGCCGGGATGCGTTCGAGCGTGCAGGTCACATCCTCGCCGAGCTTCGCCAATCTGTCCGAGCCACAGCAAACGCAATGGCTGGGCGCTGTAATGACAACGCGCTCACGCGGCAGATGCGCAGGAAAGTCGCGGCGCGGCGCGCGGGCCCGGGTGAACGCGGTGACCGTGGTGGTCTTTGCCGCAGCCTGTGCAGCGAGCCGCTCGGCCTCGGCGGCATCGGCATCGAGGTCTTCGAAGGCCAGCTCGAGCTGCGCGATCAGGCGGGCGGAGCGTTCGGAGCGAGGGCCGTAAAGCGCGCGCTGCATCTTGGCGTTCTGCAGTTCAAGCAGCGCATTGCGCGCCAGCAGATCGGCATTGATCGCCAGGACATTGGCGGCCCGGGCTTCCGCTTCGTCGGCGCGCAACTCGACCGCCGCGACGTGCAGCTGAGCGGCCGCAAGCGCTTGTTGCAGCGTCAGAATATCGGCGGGGAGCAGCGCTTCCATTGACAAGAACCATAGCAGCAACGCCATGGAATCGCGAGCATTTTACGCCAACAAGAGCCAGTTTTTTTGACGCCCGGATCAGCCCGCGGCGCTCGGTCGCCACGTCTGCTGCGGGTTCCGCCAGTCGATCCCCTCAAGCATGTAGCCAAGCTGTGCCGGCGAGATCGTGACAGCACCGTCGACCACCGAGGGCCAGATGAAACGGCCGCGCTCAAGGCGCTTGGCGTAGAGCGACATGCCGATACCGTCGTGCCAGAGAATCTTGACCAGATCGCCCTTGCGGCCCCGGAACACCCAAAGATCACCGGCGTGGGGAGCATGGTTCAGGCCCTGCTGAACCTGCAACGCCAGCCCGCGCATGCCGCGTCGCATGTCGCAATGCCCCGTCGCGATCCAGACCCGCACACCACCCGGAACCGGGATCATCGCGACAGCAATCGCAAGGCTGCCGAAACCAACGCCGGCGGCGCATCCGCCATGATCTGCATCCGGGCGTTGCCGATCTCGATCACCATCACTGCTGCCGGCATCGCTGCTGCCGCCGAATTATCCCGCTGATCCGCGCTGAGCATCACCGCGGCAAACCCTGTTGGCCGATCCGCTGCCAACTTGCGTCGCCAGCGATAAATCTGGTTCGCACGAATGTCGGCGCCGCGTGCAACTTCCGAGACAATCGCCCCCGGTGCGAAGGCGGCTTCAACCAGCGATCGCTTCTGCTCCAAGCTCCAGCGGCGATGACGCTCCGCCCCCGAAAACACCGTGATCTGACCCATGACACCGTCTCTAAAACCAGTGCAAACACCAATACTTGCACCAGTGCTAACTCGCGGCGTCAG
>JBMOFG010000338.1:0-2829 GCA_049314415.1 Polymorphobacter sp. | reverse complement strand
TTCGCGGTCCATCAGCATGTCGAGCGCCTCCCGCGCCGAACGGATGGCATTCCAGGCGATCCATGCCGCAATGATAATGCCGAGTATCGCATCGGCACCGTGAAGCCCGAGCACAACGTCCAGCACAAAAGCGATAATGACGGCCGAATTGAGCAGCAGGTCGCTCTGATAATGAAGCGAGTCGGTACTGATCGCGATTGATCCGGTCCGTCGGACAACGTTTTTTTGCCAGGCGACCAGCGCCAGCGTCAACGTAATCCCCACAATCGACACCCCGATGCCGACTTCGGGCGCTCGTGGCAGGTCGGTATTGCCGAAACTGGCGATCGCCCGCCACAGGATGGCGACGGCGCTGCCGATTATCAGCAGGGTCTGCATCAGCGCGGCAATGGCCTCGGCCTTGCCGTGGCCAAAGCGATGGTCATCATCTGCAGGTGTGGCCGCCAAGCCAACGGCAAAAAGGGTCACCAGCGAAGCAAGCAGATCGAGTGTCGTGTCTGCCAGGCTGCCGAGCATTGCGACACTGCCGGTTGCCAAAGCCGCCCAGCTCTTCAATCCGAGCAAGGTGACCGCCACGCCAGCCGAGGCCAGCGCTGCCGAACGCGTCAGTCGCGCGCGCTCGGTTTCAGCAGGTGTCACGGGTACAACAGCCCCGATACCCAACCGTCGCCTGTGCGCGTGCTCAAGACGCGTTCGTGCAGGCGATTGTCACGGTCCTGCCAGAATTCGAACTCATCGGGCACGACGCGCCAACCTGACCAGCGCGGCGGCCGCGGCACATCGGCGCCGGCAAAGCGCGTCGTAAAGTCAGCGATGCGAGCCTCAAAAGTGGCGCGATCGGGCAGGGGTTGTGATTGCGCCGACGCCCAGGCACCAATTTGTGACACCCTTGGCCGGCTGGCGAAATAGGCATCGGCTTCGGCATCCGGCACCAGTTCGGCGCGACCGCTGATACGGACCTGACGGCGCTGTGATTTCCAGTGGAAATCCATATGGACCTGCGGGTTTGCGGCCAGTTCGCTTCCCTTGCGGCTATCGAGATTGGTATAAAAACAAAACCCCTGCGTATCCCAGAACTTCAGCAGGACGATGCGCACCGAAGGCTTGGCGTCGACGGTAGCGGTTGCCAGCGCGAAGGCATTGGGGTCATTTGGTTCTGTGACACTGGCTTCGGCGAACCAGTCGGCGAACCGGGTAAAGGGGTCTGAGTCCTGATTGATCATGGCCTGCCGTAGCGCGAGGGTAACAGAAAGTCACCCACCCTGCCGTCGCAGTCCTAAAGTGCTGGCATTTCTGATGCGCTTCCCCTAGTCAATTGTCACAAATAAAAATTATCACCAAGGCCTAGAAAACTCCAATGGAATCAGCAACTTTACCGCCATCTGGTGAGCCCGACATCCAGCCGATCTCGATCGTGACCGAGATGCGGACGAGTTTTCTCGACTATGCCATGTCGGTTATCGTTTCCCGGGCGCTGCCCGATGTGCGCGACGGCCTTAAGCCTGTTCATCGCCGGATCCTGTGGGGCGCGCACGAAAGTGGCTTCACGGCGAATAAGCCCTATCGCAAGTCGGCGCGTATCGTCGGTGATGTCATGGGTAAATATCACCCGCACGGTGACTCGTCGATTTACGAAGCATTGGCGCGGATGACGCAGGATTGGTCGCTGCGCCTGCCGTTGATCGACGGTCAGGGCAACTTTGGTTCGATGGACCCCGATGCGCCTGCAGCGATGCGCTACACCGAAGCGCGGCTGGCCAAGACCGCCGAAGCGCTCTTGGCCGATATCGACAAGGATACGGTCAATTTTCAGGACAATTACGACGGCTCGGAATCCGAGCCCGTCGTGCTGCCTGCTCGCTTTCCCAACCTGCTCGTTAACGGCGCCTCGGGCATTGCCGTCGGCATGGCAACCAACATTCCGCCGCATAACCTAGGCGAAGTCATTGACGCCGTAAGAGCCTGGCTCGATGACCAGACGATCAGCGTCGAAGACTTGATGAAGCATCTGCCGGCACCCGATTTTCCGACCGGCGCGCTGATCGTCGGCACCACCGGCTTGCGCACTGCCTATGAAACCGGACGTGGTACCATCATCATCCGCTCGCGTTTTGTCGTTGAAGAAGGCCGTGGCGACAAGAAATCGCTCGTCCTGACAGAAATTCCGTATCAGCAGGGCAAGAATGCGCTGGTCGAAAAGATCGCTGAAGCGGTCAAAGACAAGCGTATCGAGGGTGTTTCCGACCTGCGCGACGAGTCGAACCGTGAAGGTGTTCGCATCGTCATGGAGTTGAAGCGCGACGCGACCGCCGAAGTCGTGCTTAACCAGGTTTATCGCCACACGCCTGCGCAGCAGTCATTCAGCATAAATATGCTGGCCATTCGCGGTGGCCGCCCTGAATTGATGGGCCTGCGAGACATCATCCAGGCTTTTGTGCAGTTCCGCGAGGAAGTCATCACGCGGCGGAGCAAGTTCGAACTCGCCAAGGCGCGGGAGCGCGCCCATATCCTGATCGGCCTCGTCATCGCGGTGACCAACCTTGATGAAGTGGTGCGAACCATTCGGGCATCCGCCAGCCCGGCGGACGCCCGCGAAACGCTGATGGCGCGCGACTGGGCCGCCGCTGAAGTTCGGCCCTATCTTGAACTTGTCGAAGCCGGCGAATTTCCGGAAGGCGTCGCCACCATCCGGCTCAGCGAAATCCAGGTGCGGGCCATTCTCGAATTGCGCCTTGCCAAGTTGACGGCACTTGGTCGCGAAGAAATCGGCGACGAGCTTCAGGAGCTTGCGGGCGTCGGCCACCTTGCCTTGCTTGGCGAGCAGCACGG
>JBMOFG010000337.1:0-2839 GCA_049314415.1 Polymorphobacter sp. | reverse complement strand
AATCGGGCAGTTCGGCATAGCTGGCGCGGCGGCCATCGCGGCTGATCCAGACTCGCAACGACGCGGCTTGCGGACACAGGCGATAACGCCAGCGGAATTCCCAGCCATCGGCCCATATCCGGTCCTCTCGCGCCGCGAAGTCGCGCAGCGGATTGCCGCTGCGACGATTATATTGCAGCAGCAACTGGTCGGCGATGTTTGCCGCGGCCTTGGCGTCAATATCGGGGTGATAAAGGCTAAAGCCGACTAACCCCGCCAGCACCAACGCGATGCCGACAATAAGGTTGCGGCGGCGGGTCAGGCCCGGTTTGACGAGGATCTCCACGCCAGTCAGCCGCGCTCGGCATAAGCAGCGAGTGGCAAGGGAGCACCTGTCTGGCGCAACAATGCCTGGCGGCGAAAGAACCGCAACAGCCCCGATGCCCCCATTCGCGACAGCCCCAGCCCCGACAGGCCGAAACTCGATTTTTCGATATCGCCGATCATCGACGTCAGCGAGCCGTCGTTGATCGATACTGCGCCGACCTTGAGCCGCATTGCCACGGCTTCCGCCTCTCCGACCGTGCCGGCAATAACGGCCGCGGACAGGCCGAACGCGCCAGCGTTGGCCTGCCCCACGGCTTCGTCAACAGTATCGAAGGCGATCACCGGGATAACCGGCCCGAAGGTTTCCTCGGTCATCAGCGTCATGTTGCTGGTCAAGCCGGTAATGACCGTCGGTCGCAGCCATTTGCCGCCATGATCTTCCAGCGCGCCGCCGCTATGGATGGTAGCGCCTTTCGCAACAGCATCGGCAATCTGCGCCATCACAATGTCGGCCTGGCGAGCAAAGATGAACGGGCCAAGGTCGCCATGCCCGATATCGGGATGGTTGATCGTCACGGTGTTGGCCATCCGTACCAGAGCTTCGAGAAATTCATCGTGGATCGGGCGGGCGACATAGACTCGCTCGATCGACTGGCAAGCCTGCCCGGTGGCGACCACCGAGGCGCGCAGGGCGACGGCCGCCGCCGCTTCGGGGTCGGCGCTGGCCAGCACCAACAGCGGATCCTTGCCGCCCAGTTCAAGGCTGGCCGGAATGAAAGCGCGCGCCGCCGCTTCGCCGACCTTGCGGCCGGTGGCAACCGACCCGGTGAAAGCGATATAGTCGACAATGCCGACCAGCGTCGCGCCGGTGTCGCCATCGCCTTCGATAACAGCGAAAACGCTAGCCAGCACCGGCACGCTAGCGATGGCCTGCATCAACGGGCGAATGAAACGCGGCGTGATTTCTGATGGCTTGACGATAACGGCGCATCCCGCCGCTAACGCCGGGATGGCATCGATCAGCGCCAGAGTCAGCGGAAAATTCCATGGGCTGATGATACCAACGAGTGGATAGGGGTGCAGCCGTGTCGCGGCCGTGATCGACGCGATGGCGGTCGGCATGCTCTGCGATTCGATGGCGTCGATTAGGCCGGGCGCCTCACGGCTCCAGCGCGCCACCATGGCCTTAACGCCATCCAATTCGACGCGCGCAATCGTGCGCCGGCCAGTATCAAGGCTAAGCGAGGCCATGATTGCATCGGCATGGTCATTCAGTGCCGTGACAAAGGCCCCAAGCACAACAAGCCGCGATGCCAACGACATGACTGCCCAGTCTGGTTGCGCCGCCCTCAATCGGGTCGCAAGCGCCGCCGTAGCGGCCGAATCGAGTGGTTCGATTTGGTAATCGACATTACCGGTACGCGGGTTGGCGACGGCAAGCGAGCGGAAGAGCGGAGCAGACGCCATGGCGACCGCCACTCTAGCCGCCAAGAAGCTTTCGTGCGAGAGGGCAATGCGGGTACAAACGCTGCCAAATGCTCTATCGAGCGCTGTCGCAGCCTCGCAGCGCTGCGTTGACAGGCGGGCCACCTTGCACTATCGCCCCGCCTTCGCACCGGTTGGTCTTCCGAGTCCCACTGTTCACGAGATTTGCATTCAAGGTTTCTAACGATGTTCGCAGTTGTGCGCACCGGCGGCAAACAATATCGGGTCGCCACCGATGACACGATCCTGGTCGAAAAGATCGAGGGTGAAGCCGGCGCGAGCGTAACGCTCGAAACGCTGATGTTCGGCGATGCCGGCACGATCACCCAGGGCGGCACTGTGACCGCCACGATCGTCGCCCAGACGAAGGCCGACAAGGTCATCATCTTCAAGAAGCGTCGTCGTCACAATTATCGTCGCAAGAACGGTCATCGCCAGCAGCTGACCGTTCTCAAGATCACCTCTGTAGGCTAAGGTACCATGGCACATAAGAAAGCAGGCGGTTCATCGCGCAACGGTCGTGATTCGGCCGGTCGTCGCCTCGGCGTGAAGCGTTTTGGCGGGCAGGAACTGCTGGCCGGCACCATCATTATCCGTCAGCGTGGCACACGGGTCCACCCCGGCCGCAATGTCGGCTTGGGCAAGGATCACACGCTGTTCGCCACGGCGCACGGCGTGGTCGTGTTCCATGAAGGCAAGCTGGGTCGCAAATATGTCAGCGTCGACCCGCGCCCGGAAGCCATTGCGGCTGAATAAGCCCGTCCGGACTTCGCCTTTTGCGTTTCGATTGGGGGAGCCGGGCGACTGGCTCCCCTTTTTCGTTTGAATCGATTCCAGCATGCAGTTTCTAGATCAGGCCAAGATTTTCGTGTCATCGGGCGCCGGCGGTGATGGCGCCGTATCGTTCCGGCGCGAAAAATATGTCGAATATGGCGGGCCTGATGGCGGGGACGGCGGTAAGGGCGGCGATGTCATTTTCGAATGCATCGACGGCCTGAACACGCTGATCGACTTTCGCTATACTCAGCATTTCCGCGCGAAGCGCGGC
>JBMOFG010000336.1:0-2844 GCA_049314415.1 Polymorphobacter sp. | reverse complement strand
CCGGCCGATTCGAAGATGCCGAGGGCGGCACCTTGTTCCTCGATGAAATCGCGACCTTGTCACCCGCGGCACAGGAACGACTGTTGCGCGTCGTCGAATATGGCGAATTGACCCGCATCGGCTCCAACCGCGCCATCGCCGTCGATGTGCGGCTGGTCGGCGCCACCAACGAAGATCTCCCCAACATGGTGACGCGCGGCCGCTTTCGCGCCGATCTGCTGGACCGGCTCTCGTTCGAAGTCGTCACTTTGCCACCTTTGCGCGAACGCGGCGAAGATATCGAAGTGCTGGCGCTGCACTTCGCCCGGCGCATGGCGGCCGAACTCGGCTGGGCGCACTTCCCCGGCTTTACCGACACGGCGATGGCGCTGCTCGAAAGCCATGGCTGGCCGGGCAACGTCCGCGAACTGAAGAATGTCGTCGAACGCTCGCTGTATCGCTGGGGCAATGCCGATTCGCCGGTTGGGCGCATTGTCCTCGATCCGTTCGAATCACCCTGGCGCCCAGGCACGCCCGCAACAGCCGCAAGCGACCCGGTTGCCGCGGCCAGCGCGCTACCAGCGCCTGCCATCGCCAGCGTCAGTGATTTCCGTGCCGCTGTGCTGGCCTATGAACGTGAGATCCTGATCACAGCGCTCGAACGCTGCCGCCACAACCAGCGCCGCGCCGCCGCCGCGCTGACGCTTTCCTATGACCAGCTACGCCACGCATTGAAGCGGCACGACCTGCTCGACTGATCAATCCCCGAACTTGACGCCGTGCCGCGCCAGCAGCGGCGCCTGCGCCATCGCAAACGCAAATGTCGCCGCCGTCACGCCCCAGACCTTGAAATTGATCCATTGGTCGGTGGTCAGCAGTTGCCGTGCCACTTCATTGGCCGCCATCAATGCCAGAAAGAACAGCGCCCAATTTCGGGTCAGCTTGGTCCAGCCGGCATCTGTCAGCGCTGGCAGCGCTTCGCCCATCACCAGCTTTAGATAGGGCCGCCGAGTCGCCAGCCCGAACAGCAGCATGCCGGCGAACATGCCGTAGATCAGCGTCGGCTTGAGCTTGATGAAGGTGTCGTCCTGCAACCACAGGGTCAGGCCGCCGAAGACGACGACGATCAGCCCGGTGAAGATCAGCATCGGCGGGATGTGCCGGGTCTTCCACCATGACACCGCCATGGCGACAATGGTGGCAACCATGAAGGCGGCGGTGGCGGTGAACACGCCGCCAAACTTGTTGGCGCCGAAAAAAATCAGCAGGGGTCCGAAATCGATCGCCAGCTTCAGCGCTGTCGGCATCGGCGTGCGCCTGAGTGTTTCGGCGGGCGTCGGGGGAATGGGATCGGACATTGCCGCGTCCATACCGCCTTTTGTCATCGCCTGTCATCCCGGGATGACAGCAGCGGACGCGGCCGCTAGCGTGGCCCCGTGTCGTACGAACCGCTCATCATAGCCGATCTGGCCTGCCGGCGCGGCGATCGGCTGCTTTTCGAAGGCGTGTCGTTTCGCATCGAGCCCGGCGGCGCGCTGCACCTCGAAGGCCCCAATGGCAGCGGCAAATCGAGCCTGATGCGCATCCTCGCCGGGCTGTTGCCGGCAGCGGCGGGGCTGGTCAGCGGCGGTGGCGTGCGCAGTTTCCTTGGCCATGATGTCGCGCTCAAGCCCCGCCAGCGGCTGGGGGCTGAACTGGCGCACTGGGCACGGCTCGATAATGGCCTGGCGCGGTTGCCGGCGGCGATGACGGCGATGAACCTGGCAGCGCTCAGCGATGTGCTGTGCCGGCATTTGTCGTCGGGCCAGCGCCGCCGCGCCGGGCTGGCGCGGGTGCTGGCGTCGGGTGCCGAGCTCTGGCTGCTCGATGAACCCACCGCCGGGCTCGATAGCGCGTCGGCGGCGCTGCTGGCAGCGGCCATGGCGGCCCACCGCGCCGGCGGCGGCATGGTGGTCGCGGCGGTGCATGGCGATATCGGGCTGGCGGCGCCGCAGCGGCTGGTGCTCGGCTGATGTTCTTCTTTCTCGTCCGCCGTGATCTGGCGTTGATCGCCCGCTCCCCGGCGCTTTGGATGCCGGTGATGTTCTTCGTGCTGGTTGCAGCGCTGTTCCCTTTTGCCGTCGGCCCCGATGCCCGGCTGCTCACCCGCATCGCCCCCGGCATAGTCTGGGTGGCGGCGCTGCTCGCGGCGCTGCTGCCGGTAGAAACCCTGCTTGCCCCCGATCTGGAGGACGGCACCATCGACCAGCTCGCGGCGCGCGGCATCGCCATGGAGATGGTCGTGGCGGCACGGATTTTCGCGCACTGGCTCGGCTTTGCACTGCCGTTGCTCGCGGCGCTGCCCGTCGCCGCGGTGCTGCTCGGGCTGGAGGGGGCCGCTTTCTGGCGGCTGACGGCGGCGCTGGCGCTCGGCACCCCGGCGCTGGCGGCGCTGGCGGTCGTGGCGGCGGCGCTGACCGCCGGCCTGCGCGGCGGCGGCGCGCTGGCGGGCCTCATCATCCTGCCGCTGGCGCTGCCGATCCTGATCTTCGGGGTGGGGGCCGACGCGCCGGGGGCGCTGAAACTGCTCACCGCCGCCAGCCTGGTTGCGCTCGCCATCGCACCCTTTGCGGCGGCAGCGGCGCTGCGCCAGGATTAGTTTTGCAGGCATCGCGGGCTTTTCCCGGAATGACACAATCCATGGTTGCGCATGAACCGCGCGCATTGCGCCTTTCACCGCTGCGCCAAAGCGCCTAAGCCCGCGCGCCATGACTCCCACTCCCCACCGCCTCGCCTTTCCGGCGATTGTCCTTGGCAGCGTCATGCTCGCCTTTGGCCCCTGGCTGGTGCGGCTTGCCGATGTCGCGCCGGTCGCCTCGGCCTTTT
>JBMOFG010000335.1:0-2853 GCA_049314415.1 Polymorphobacter sp. | reverse complement strand
CCTGCCGGGGCTCGACGGCGTGCAGTTGACGCTCAACGCCACCCATCGCGGCACCCGCGCTGCCGACACGCGCAACCTTGTCGAGCTCCCGGCGCGAACGATCCTCGATGCCGGTGTGCGCTGGCGTTTCGACCTTGGCGACAATCCGGCGCTACTGCGCGTGCAGTTGCTCAACCTGACCAACGCCTATGACTGGGCGCTGGTCGGCAGTGGCAGCTATCAGGTCAACGCGCCGCGCCAGTTGACGATGTTCCTGACCGTAGATTTCTAACCTGTACGCAAGGGACCCGTGTGCAACTGCGCGAAACTTTTTGCGCACTTTCCAGCCTCTCCTTTTTGCCCTATTGCGACGCTTTATGACCCTTCGCGACCAGACAGCGAGCATCGCCTTCAGCCTCGGCCTTGTCGCCGCGCTGCTAGCGCTGTGCCTGCGGTTGATGGCGCCGGTTGGCTGGATGCCGGTGGTTTCGGGCAATGGCGTGATGTTCACACTGTGCTCGGGCATCGGCACGCAGCAGATGGTGGCTGGCAAGGATGCCACGCCAGTGGCACCCGACAAATCTGCCGATACCGGGTCCTGCGCCTTTGCCGGCATGGGCACGCCGGCCCTGCCCGATGTGCCTGCCGATGTGGCGCGCGCAATCTTTGCCGTCTTCATTGCCCTCGGCCTTGCCGCCACGCAGCGCCCGCGACTGGCCGCGATTGCCTGGCTGCGGCCACCCTTGCGCGGACCGCCGTTGCGCGCCTGACGCGCCCGCCACCTTCGGCCTTTCGACAGACCTGAAGCCAGCCGTCGCGACCGCGGCGGCCCAGCGCGTCACCTGATCCTGCCTCGCTCGGCATGGCACCGCCATGCCGCAAAGCCATGGGCGCGTGCCGAGCGCGCGCCCGATCAAGGGATAATTTCCATGACCCGTTTTCACACCCCGATTCTCGGGCTTGCTACCATTGCCATTGCCATCGCCACACCTGTTGCCGCACATGATTTCAAGGTCGGCAGCCTGACCCTGCAACACCCCTGGACCCGTGCGACCGCCGGCAAGGTCGGCGCCGGCTACACGATCATCGTCAACAGCGGCAAAACCGCGGACCAACTGGTTTCGGCCTCCTCGCCCGCCGTCGACAAGGTCGAAATCCACACGATGACGATGGACAGCGGCGTCATGAAGATGCGGCCGCTGCCCGATGGCATCGCCATCCCCGCCGGCGGTACGGCCAGGCTCGCACCGGGCGGCTACCACCTCATGCTGCTTGGCCTGAAGGCGCCGCTCGTCGCAGGCAAGCTGGTGCCGCTGACGCTCAATTTCGCCAAGGCCGGGCCGGTCAAGGTGCAGTTGAAGGTCGAGGCTGCCGGCGCTGCCGAACCGGCGCACGCCAACCATGCCAAGTGAAGCCCGCGCCGGCTGGCGCTGGCTGCGGATCGCGTTGTGGGTCGCGGTGGCAGTTGCCGCCGCGGCGCTGCTGTTCGGCATTCAGGGTGCCAACCGCAAGGTCGCCGACGGCAACTATGCCGCCATGTTCGGTGGGCCGTTCACGCTCACCGACACGCAAGGGCGGACAGTAACAGAGGCCAGCCTGAAGGGCCGGCCATACGCCATCTTCTTCGGCTTCACCCGCTGTCCCGAAGTCTGCCCGACGACGCTTTCCTCGCTGACCCGGCTCCACCAGGCGCTGGGCAAGGACGCCGGGCGGCTGCGGATCGTCTTTGTGTCGGTCGATCCAGGCCATGACACGCCGGCGAGCCTCGGCACCTATCTGGCGTCGTTCCCGATTCCGGTGATGGGCCTGACCGGCACGCCCGAACAGCTGGCGCAAATCCAGAAGGGCTATGCGGTCTATGTGAAAAAGGTGCCGCTCGAAGGCGGCGACTACACCATCGACCATACTGCCTCGGTCTATCTGATGGATGCCGAAGGCCGGTTCGTCAGCACGCTCGGCTACGACGATTCCGAAGCCAACAAGCTCAATATTCTCAAACGCTTTCTGGCGCAGCGCTGACGCGCGCCGCCATCGCGAAAAGGACAGATTCCATGTTTGCAAAGTCACTTCTCATGGCCGGCGCAGCGCTGCTTGTCACGCCGGCGCTCGCGCAGGAAGCGCCGGCGCCAAGCTGGACGCCCGAAATCATCGTCACTGCCGAACGCCCGGCCAACTATGCCGTCGGCGCCGCCAGCGTGACGCGCACGCCGGTGCCGTTGATCAATACGCCACAATCGATCCAGGTGCTGACCCGCACGCTGCTCGATGAACAGCAGCTGTTCACCCTTGCCGATGCGGTTCGCAATATCTCGGGCGTGGTGACCGCGCTGCCATCCGAAGCCGTGCTTGCCAACCCGATCGTGCGCGGCTTTGAATCCGAAGTCTTTGTCGATGGCCTGATTGCCTATGGCGACACCGCGGTCGTCGACCCGTCGAGCCTGTCGGGCGTCGAGCGCATCGAAGTCGCCAAGGGCCCGACATCGCTGCTGTTCGGCGGCGGCACCGGTGCGCCGGTCGGCGGCCTCATCAACATCGTCACCAAGGTGCCGACCGGCGAAGCGCATTATGCGGCACAGCTTCGCGCCGGCAGCTTCGGCACGATCGCCCCGAGCATCGATATCGACCAGCCGCTGGGGGATGGCTTCGGCATCCGGGTGACCGGCGAATATCTCACCTCGAACGACGATGTCGATGTGGTCGGCATCGACCGGATCACGGTCAACCCGTCGTTGAAGGCGGCGCTTGGCGACGACACCGATTTCGTTCTCCGCCTTGGCTATTCGAAGGTCAAACAGCTGGAATATGCCGGCCTGCCCGCCGCCGTCGTCGGCCTGCCGACTGTCGATCCCTATCGCTTTTCGGGCGCCACCGATG
>JBMOFG010000334.1:0-2855 GCA_049314415.1 Polymorphobacter sp. | reverse complement strand
CCGCATGCCATAATAGCCGAAGCGTTCCCACATTTCGGTCATAAACAGCCGCGACAGTTGCGCGGGGTGGCCAAACCATTGCGGTCGCGTATCGGCGGCGGCGTTATCGGACACGCTTTATACTCCCACACCCTCGGTCCGGCAGCTTATAGCCGGTTGCGCGCGCACGATAGCGGGCGATACCGATGGGGGGAAGGGGCGACCCGGGTGGCGCCCACCGCGGCAACGCGATAAGACCAGCGCATGAGCGACTTCAACGACCTGTCCACCCCGGCAATGCTGCTTGCCACAAGGCGTTCGGGCAAGGCGCGCGACATGGTCGCCCCCGGCCCCGACGCGGCGGCGTTGCGCGCCATATTGTCCGCGGCGATGCGCGTTCCCGACCATGGCAAGTTGGCGCCATGGCGCTTTGTCGTCATCGGCGATGATCGGCGTACGGCCTTGTCCGACGCGATGGTTGCCGCCTATGCCGCCGAAAAGCCCGCCGCCGGGCGATTGGAAACCGATGCGATCCGCGGCTTTGCCTTGCAGGCGCCGTGCCTTGTCGTCGTCATGGCGCAGCCTGAACCTGCAAGCCACATCCCCGAATGGGAACAATTGCTGTCGGTCGGCGCAGCATGCGGATTGTTATGCGTTGCCGCCCATGCGCATGGCTTTGTCGCCAACTGGCTGACCGGCTGGGCCGCCTATGCGCCGGCGATCACTGCACTGATCGGCGAGCCCGGCGAGCGCGTTGCCGGCTATGTCTTTATCGGCACCCCGGCCAAACCGCTCGAAGAACGCCCGCGGCCGGATTATGACGCGGTGGTTCGCACCTGGTAACAATCTGCTGCCGCGCGCACCGCGGTAACGGCGACGTCACCTGATCCGAACAAGCTCACCCCAAACGCCGGGACAAGGGCAGCCAAGCCGGCAAGCACGGTGAATGTCAGGCGGGGCGAGATCATCGGCGGATCTTTGGTGTGTTGCTTGTGCGGTACATGAGGGATTGGCCGGAGGCAGCCCTCACGCTGGCGGCGATTGCGCTTCGCGTGCAGGCACGACAAACCGCAACAGGTTCATCTCGATGGCAAAAAAGCACAGGATCCACAGCGCGGCATCGTAAAAATCGAGGAGCGCGCCCCGCAGTCCCCACAACACCGCAAAGACGAAGGTGGCGCCATAAAGGACCAGCTTGACAGCGTTGCGGCGCCGGTGCGCCGATGACGCGGCGTCGACGGGGCGCAGTATATCAAGCCACAGCGCCGCCGAAATGCCGAGCCAGACCAGCGAATTGCCGACATCGAGCCATTCGCGCGCCAGCCAATAGTTGCCGAGCGCGAACAGTGCCAAGCCATAGCCAAGAAGTTCGACACCCATCGGCCAACCGTGCAAGCGGCGGCCGTCGCCAATCACCGGGTTGCGTGTTTCCCATTCGAAAACGCCAAGGATCAACAGCCAACCGATCTGGTCGACGGCCTTGAAGGGAACCGACGCCTCAGCACCGGCGGCGCGGACAAGCAACCAGACGTTGATAACAAGCAGCGTGTAGACGGTGTATTTGCACACCGATGCCGCATGCTGCCTCATTCCCGCTGCCGCCGCCTGCCGCCGCCTGCCCCCGCCGATGACGTTCAGGCAGCCTTGAGAACCTGTTCGATCTTCAACTGTGCCGCCGGTTCATCGATATTTTCCATCGCAGCCAACTCGCGCGCCAGCCGGCCAATTGCGGCTTCGTAGATCTGACGTTCGGAATAGCTCTGTTCGGGCTGGTCCTCGGCGCGGTGCAGATCGCGCACCACTTCGGCGATCGACACGAGATCGCCCGAGTTGATCTTGGCTTCATATTCCTGGGCGCGGCGCGACCACATGGTACGCTTGATCCGCGGCTTGCCTTTCAACGTCGTCAGCGCTTCGGTCAGCGTGGCCTGGCTCGACAGCTTGCGCATGCCCACGGCTTCGGCCTTGTTGGTCGGCACGCGCAGCGTCATACGTTCTTTTTCAAAGCGAAGCACGAACAATTCGAGCAAGGTACCGGCGATTTCGGAGCGTTGCAGCTCGACGACCCTGCCAACACCATGTTTGGGATATACGACATAATCGCCGACTTCGAAGCCAAGCGGTTTCGTGTTGGACATCTGCTTTTCGTTCCTTTCGCTCCGTCCCGGAAACTAAGGTGAAAGAAAGGGGCGTGCGTCCACATTGCACTGTGGCTGCGGCGCTGCGCTTTCGACACTCGGGGCGACCTGCCAGCGTGATAATCAGGCTCACCGCCACCCCCGGCAGGGACAGTTGGCGGCAGAGCCGGCGACCGCAACCGCGTTTTATGACGCCGTCGCGATACGATCGTAGCAGAAAAATAGACCGAATTCTACTCTGGCATGACTTATCGCACGCCAATGACCAAAAACGCGCCTAACGGCCCGCATTCAGGAGCCGGAGCCGGCCTTATCAGAGAAATATTTGTCATATTTGCCGTCTTCGCCCTTGTGCGCGTCGGCATCGGCGGGTGTGTCACCCTTCACGGTGATGTTGGGCCATGAAGCCGAAAAAGCGGCGTTGAGTTCCATCCACTTTTCGAGGCCGCCTTCGGTATCGGGCAGAATGGCTTCGGCGGGGCATTCCGGTTCACAAACCCCGCAATCGATGCACTCATTGGGGTTGATGACGACCATGTTGTCGCCTTCGTAGAAGCAGTCGACGGGGCAGACCTCGACGCAATCCATATACTTGCACTTGATGCAGGCTTCGGTCACCACATACGTCATCTGGCACTCCTTGAAGATCCCCACGGCCGGCTGTCCGACCGGTCTTCCGCTTGCTGGGCAAGCGGCGCAGTTCCATCGGCCCGTCGGCGTTCCACTACCCTCTGGCGG
>JBMOFG010000333.1:0-2863 GCA_049314415.1 Polymorphobacter sp. | reverse complement strand
TCGGGCTTCTTGCCGGCACTGGCGCCGATGATGCCATTGTCCTCCGGCTTCACTTCGCGGCCCGGATAGCGTTCGACATCGCCGCGCGCTTCGATCCAGGGGGTGCGGAAGGCGGGCAGGCCGGCTTCGATATCGATGCGCGCCATCGGGTCGGTATAGGGGCCGGATGTGTCGTAGATGCGGACCGGCGGTTCCTTGGCGCTGGGTTCGAGCGCGACTTCGCGCATGGCGACGCGGATATTGGGGAACAGCGTGCCGGGAATATGCACCTTGCGGCTGCCGGGCAGCGGCCCGGTGGTGATCGGCATTTCGATCTTTGAATTGATATCGGCCATGCTGCGCGCTCCACAAAAGGGGAGTGCGCGCCTGGTGAGCCGCGCCCTCCCTACGCCGGGGTCAACCGGATCAGGTTCAGCGGGTCGCAGTCATTAACTGCCTCTCAGCCGGTCATGCCGGCCCCCCGGGGACTGGCGCTAGTGTAGGGCCTTGCGGGTGAACTCGGCAAGCCCCTGATCGGTGCCGCAGACCCTGTCCCAGAAACGGAAGTACAGGCCATAGTTGCAATTATAGCGGGCGTGATGCGCCTCGTGGTGCGACGCGGTGATGATGTGGCGGCCAAAGGCACCGCCCACCCAGCGTGCTGGGAACATTTCCCAGCCCATATGGTTGGTGACGCCCATCACCGTGGCGATGCTGAGCACGACGCCGAGCGCCGACCAGTGGATGGGGACGATGAAGGCAAGCAGCGGGATCACCAGCGCGCCGCTGAGCGCCTCCCAGGGGTGAAAGCTCATCGCGGCCCAGGCCGTGGGGGGCTTGGAGGCATGATGGACGGCATGGACGGCCTTGAACAGCCGGGGGGCGTGCATCCAGCGGTGGGTCCAGTAGAACCAGCTGTCGTGGAGGAAGAGATAGAGCAGGATGCTCGGCGCCCACCACAGCGCCGCGCCAACGCCGAAATCGGTGGCGATCGTGGTCAGGCCATGGAGGCGCCACGCCGTCAGCATGACGCCGGCCGGGACGCCGTAAATGACGGCTGAGACGACCGACCAGCGGATTTCATCGCGCACCTGCTTGCGACGGCGCACGCGGTCGACCGGGCCGGCGACGATGCCGCGCCGCGCCGTCCACAGCGCAAAGCCACCGCTGGCCGCGAAATAGCGGACCAGAACGATCATTGTCGTCTGGATGGCGCCGATGGCGATGAGGCCAAGGTTCAGGGAGCCGGGGTCGATCACCCCATCCTGATAGGCGAGCCGAGCCGCCGACGAAAGCGGCCTGGTGTCGCGGTCGGATCGCCGCGGCGGTCAGCGCAGGCCGATGCCGCCGATCAGGCCGAACGCCTGCAACAGCCAGACCAGGACGGCAATAACGATGACGACGTTGAGGATGCTTTTGATCTTGCCGTCCATGGGGATGTAGTTGTTCACCAGCCAGAGCAGCAGGCCGATGATGACGAGGGTGACGATGATGCTGATCACGGCGGGTCCTTTCGCGCCACAGCGGCGCCCAGACCCATAATAATTGTCAGCGGCTGCGGTTCCGTGCGTTCAGTCAAGCCGTGCAGCAAGGCGATGTTCCCAGGAGATGGCATCGGCCACCATGGCATCGAGATCGTCATGCGCCGGTTGCCAGCCAAGATCGGCGCGGATGCGGCTGCTGTCGGCAACCAGCCGCGCGACATCGCCGGCCCGGCGCGGCGCCGGAATGCGGCGCAGCGGCCGCCCGGTGATGCGATCTACGGTATCGAGCACTTCGGTCACCGACGCGCCGCGACCGTTGCCGACATTGAAGGTCAGGCTCTTTTCCGGATTGGCGGTCAGCGCATCGAGTGTCGCCAGATGCGCCGCCGCCAAGTCGCTGACATGGATGTAATCGCGGATGCCGGTGCCATCGGGCGTGGCGAAATCATTGCCGGTCACCAGGACATGATCGCGCTTGCCGATGGCGGCCTCGGCGGCGATCTTGATGAGATGGGTCGCGGTTTGCGACACCTGCCCGGACCGACCGGCAGGATCGGCCCCGGCGACGTTGAAATAGCGCAGCACGCCGACCGTGGCGGCGCCGGTGGCGGCGACATCGGCAAGGATGCGTTCGACCATCGCCTTGCTGGCGGCATAGGGGCTGACGGGAGCCAACGGCAGGTCTTCGGACAGGCGCTCGGCATCGATCGCGCCATAGACGGTCGCGGTGGAAGAAAACAGCAACCGCCGGGCGCCCCCGGCGATCGCGGCGGCAAACAGTGTCACGGCGCGGCCGACATTGACGTCGTAATAGGCCAGCGGCAGTTCGAGCGATTCAGGCACCGACAGCATGCCGGCGCAGTGGATGACAGCGGTGACGCCATGGTCGCGGCACAGGCGCGTCACCCGTGCCGCGTCGCCGCAGTCGCCCTCGACAAAAACGGCATCCGGCGGAACCAGCCAGCGCTGCCCGGTCGACAGATTGTCGAGAACGACGACCGCATCGCCGCGGTCAAGCAGCGCCAGCGCGATATGTGACCCGATATAGCCGGCGCCGCCGGTGAGAAGGATCATGGTTGGTTTCCGGACACAGGAGTTAATATGATCAACGATGCGCTGGCAGTAACGCGTCCCATGCTGCCAGACTCCGCCGGATTTACCGAATGCTCAGGGTCGGGACCTGTCAAATCCAGGGTCTGTCTTGAGCCAGTTAGGCAAAGTGGCAAGCAGCGCAGTCGCAGACGGGGTGGTGCCCGCTCAAGACCCTTCAACGCAGCCATTTTGCCGTTCTGAGGCAATATACGGGTCCAAACCGATGCCCATTTGTTTTTCGACGGCAGCAGGGTGGCAGCACAGGCCGTCATGCTGATCGCATGTTTTTCTGTAATCCATTGAAAAAA
>JBMOFG010000332.1:0-2896 GCA_049314415.1 Polymorphobacter sp. | reverse complement strand
ATTTTGCTCAAGCGCGGCCGCCCTCCGGGCCGGCAAGCCATGGGCGGCGGCTGCGGATCATCCGGCGCTGATCGCACATATCCCGCAACATCCAGTCCGCGTAGCCGCACAGCGCCGCGCCGACGCCCGAAATATGCGCCGCCGGCGCCCCGACAGGGGCGGCCGCTGCGCCATGGAGCCACATCATGTCACTTCGTATGCTGATCGACGCCCGCCACCCGGAAGAAACCCGGGTTGCCGTGGTGAATGGACCACGAATTGAGGAATTCGACTTTGAAGCTGCCGATCGCAAGCAGCTCAAGGGTAATATCTATCTTGCCAAGGTAACGCGGGTCGAACCCTCGTTGCAGGCGGCCTTTGTCGAATATGGTGGCAACCGCCACGGCTTCCTGGCCTTTTCGGAAATCCACCCCGATTATTATCAGATCCCGCGCGAGGACCGCGAAGCGCTGCTGCGCGAGGAGGCAGAATATGCCGCCGAGCACGACGACCAGCACGATGAAGAGACCGATGAAAATGGCGATCCGGTCGGCGAAGTCGCCGAAACCGGTGGCCAGCATGACGAGCCGACAGATGCACTGCGCCGCAAGCGCCAGTCGCTGCGTCGCCGCTACAAGATCCAGGAAGTCATCCGCCGCCGCCAGGTGCTGCTGATCCAGGTCGTGAAGGAAGAACGCGGTTCCAAGGGTGCGGCGCTGACCACTTATTTGTCGTTGGCTGGCCGCTATTGCGTGCTGATGCCCAACACGGCGCATGGCGGCGGCATCAGCCGCAAGATTTCCAACATCGCCGACCGCAAACGGTTGAAGGCGATTATGTCGGACCTGAAACTGCCGCAGGGCATGGGCGCCATCGTCCGCACCGCCGGCTTGAAGCGTTCGTCGGAGGATATCCGCCGCGATTTCGATTATCTCACCCGCCTGTGGGACGAAATCCGCGAACGAACCCTCACCTCGTCGGCGCCGGCGCTGATCCACCAGGATTCGGACCTGATCAAGCGCGCCATCCGCGACATCTATCACCGCGATATCGAACAGGTCATCGTCGAAGGCCCCGAAGGCTTTGCCGATGCGTCGCGTTTCATGTCGATGCTGATGCCCGGCCACACGCCGAAGGTCGTCGAATATTCGGACAATGTACCGCTGTTCCAGCGTTTCGGCGTGGAACAGCAGCTCGAAGGCATGTACCAGCCGGTCGTCCAGCTCAAATCCGGCGGCTATATCGTCATCAACCCCACCGAGGCACTGGTGTCGATTGACATCAACTCCGGTCGTTCGACGCGCGAATATGGCATCGAGGAAACCGCCACCAAGACCAACTTGGAAGCCGCCGAGGAAATCGGTCGCCAGTTGCGGCTGCGCGACATGGCCGGCCTGGTGGTGATTGATTTCATCGACATGGAAGTTTCGGCCAACAACCGCCGCGTCGAAAAGGCGATGAAGGACGCGTTGCGCAACGATCGCGCCCGCATCCAGATCGGTCGCATCTCGGCCTTCGGCCTGATGGAGATGAGCCGCCAGCGCTTGCGCACGGGCATATTGGAGGCGAGCACTCATATCTGCCCGATGTGCGAGGGCACCGGCATGGTGCGCTCGGTTTCCTCCGCTGCCCTTGCCGCCCTGCGTGCGCTCGAAGCCGAAGCGCTGCGCGGCCGCGCGTCGGAATTCACCCTTCGCGCCGGAGACGAAGTCGCGGTCTATATCCTTAACCGCAAGCGGATCGAGCTTGCCGAACTTGAAGAACTGTACGGGGTCACCATCGTCACCGTACCCGATGAAGCGCTGATCGGCCCGAATTTCGCCATCGATGCCGGTGGGCCGCCGCCGACCAAGAAGGTCGAGATGCAGGCGCTACCGGCGCTGGTGCGGATCGAGGACGACCCGGACGACAGTGTCGACGTCGGCGATGACGAGGATGGCGGCGAGCGGCCGCAGGGCGAACGCGGTGACCGGAACGAACGCGGTGGTCGCAATAAGCGTCGCCGCCGCCGCAGTGGCCGCAATGGCGACGACACGGGCCCGGATGGCAGCGCGCCAGACGAAGCCGTCAAAGCCGGTGAAGACAGCGATGCCGACAGCGATGCCGACGAGGCTGAGGTCGTCGCCCAGCCGGGCGAGACCCCGGCCGAAACCGCAGCGCGCGGTGACCGCGATCGCAAGCGCCGTCGGCGTGGCCGTCGCGGCAAGCGCGGTGGCGACAAGGCCGAGACAACGGGTGGTGTTGCCGCCGACACCGGCACTGCCGTGGCGCGCGATTCGGGAGCCGAGGTGACATCCGCCGCCGAGGCTGAGGTCGCGGACAAGCCGAAGCGTAGTCGTCGTCGCAAGGCCGATGTCGAAGCCGTGCCCGATGCCGCCCCGGTTGCCACGCCGGCGGCGCCGGAAGTCGCGCCCGAAACCGCTGCCAAGCCGGCCCGCGCGATGCGCAAGCGGCCGTCAAAAGCAGCACCTAAGGCTGTTGAAACCCTGGCTGCAAAGCCGGTGGCAAAATCCGCTGCCAAGGCGGCAACACCGCCCGCAGCCGAGCCCGTTGCCAAAGCCGAGCCCGCTGCCAAGGCAAAACCCGCCGCAAAGGCCCGCCCTGCCGCCAAAGCCAAGCCTGTTGTTGCGCCTGAGCCTGTCGCCGCGCCGGAACCGGCAGCCGCAACCAAGCCCGCCCGCGCCCGTAAGCCCAAGGCGACCGCAGACGCAGCACCGGCACCGGCTCCCGAAGCTGTGCCGGCCCTGGCTGACGCGGCTCCAGCTGACGCGGCCTCGACAGCGGGACCGCGCAAGGGCTGGTGGCAACGCACCTTCGGCTGACACGATCGATACGGCCGGGCGGCGGTGGCGGGGCAAAATCCCGCTGCCGCCGTCGGCTTGTCGGGCAATTCCCTTTCACCAATAGGGAATTTCGC
>JBMOFG010000331.1:0-2899 GCA_049314415.1 Polymorphobacter sp. | reverse complement strand
TCGGCCATAACGTCGTTGAAGCTCAGGTGCCCGTCTAAAAGCGCCCGCACCACCAGTTCGGTACGGCTCGACACGCCATAACGTTGCTTGGCACTTTCCAGATATTTGTGGACGGTGCCGGGTGAAACGCCAAGCAATTGCCCCGCGACCCAATTGGATTTGCCACGGGCCGTCAGTACGACGCAATCAAGTTGCCGCTCGGTCAACCGGGGGGCGACGCTGCTGCTTGTGTCATCATCACCGTCGCAGCCATCATTGCCGACCAGTCGCCGCGCCGCCTCGAAAGCAAAGCAGGCAAGATATTGCGCCGCCGGCAGCGATTCGGTCGGTAATTGTCTGCCCTTGGTCGTTACAAAACTGCACAGGCCCGATGCGGCGCCCGGAACATGGATCGGTATGGTGTAGCCACCATCCAATCCCACCGAGCGGGCATTGGCCATATAGGCGGTCTGGTGCTTTGACATGCTGATGATGTTGGGAATGGCATCCCATGAAAACGGCGTCGCTGATTTTTCGCAGGCCAGCAGCACCGGATCATGGACATAGTAAGTGGTTGCTGCCAACAGATCGACCCAATCGCTTGGATAGTCCGACAATT
Source organism: Polymorphobacter sp. (assembly GCA_049314415.1). GTDB lineage: Bacteria > Pseudomonadota > Alphaproteobacteria > Sphingomonadales > Sphingomonadaceae > Sandarakinorhabdus. The sequence continues at coordinate 2,301 of JBMOFG010000331.1, read as the reverse complement.
GTAAAGCCCCGATGGTGCGACGAGCGCTGGGGCGTTGGATCAGCGCGAAATAATCAAAATCGAATTGACGTGTCGCTTCACTCAGAATGAGAGAAACGTCGGCAAGGTTGCTGGCCTCGCGTACCGACTTAACAAAGTGTTGCACGAGCATGAGCCTGCTCACATACTGGCCTTTTCATGGTTCGATGCGATTGTTACGCTACGCATTGCCAGTAACCATATACCCGACATCGGCGTCGATGAAAAATTAATCAATGCCGCAGAAAAAGGATAAACTAATGATGATGGCAACTCTGGCTGGCGGCTGCTTCTGGTGCACCGAGGCGGTTTTCAACGAACTAAAGGGCGTAGCACATGTGGAATCGGGCTATATCGGAGGCAGTGTCGCCAACCCGAGTTACGAAGCGGTCTGCAGCGGCCGCACCGGCCATGCCGAGGCGGTGCGCATCGAATTCGACCCGCAGGTAATCGCCTATGCCGATCTGCTCGACATCTTTTTCCATACCCATGATCCGACGACGCTCAACCGCCAGGGCGCCGACACGGGCACACAATATCGCTCCGCGATCTTCCCGCACAGCGCCGAACAGCGCGCCGAGGCTGAAGCGGCAATCGCGCGCAATCAGGATGTCTGGGACAATCCCGTCGTCACCAGCATCGAGCCCGACAGCGTCTGGTACCCCGCCGAGGCCTATCATCAGCGCTATTTCGAACGTAATGGCACTGCCAATGGCTATTGCGCCGCCGTGGTCGCACCCAAGCTGGCGAAGTTCCGCAAGGGTTATGCGGCACGGCTGAAGAGCGCCGGTTGAGCAGGGCCTGTGGCCGGTAAGTGTTTGTAGCCGGCGCGCGTTGAACCGGCGGCGTGACCGGCGGAAATGACAGACAATCTGCGCCGCTCGTTCCCTTGCGGCGCGGCGGCGTGTCGGGCATCACATTGGCAGTTCACCGAACAGGATGCCCCCGATGACCACCCAATTCGACCAATGGCGCGCCCGGTCGCCTTATTATGACGAAAGCCATGAGGCTGTCGCACAAAGCGTGCGGCGCTTCGTGGCGCAGGAAGTGGCACCGCACATCGATCGCTGGGAGGCAGAAGGCGAACTGCCACGCGACCTGCACAAAAAAGCTGCCGAGGCGGGCATTCTGGGGCTGAATTACCCCGAGGCGTTCGGCGGGCATTCCGAGGGCTTCGATATCTTCCATTCGCTGACCCAGACCGAAGAGCTTGCCGCTGTCGGTGCCGGCGGGCTTGGCGCATCGCTGATGACACATGGCATTGGCCTGCCGCCGATCCTGGCGCTTGGCAGTGACGATATGAAACGCCGCATCGCCCCCGCTGTGCTGGCGGGCGAAAAGATTATCGGGCTTGGCATCACCGAACCTTCGGGTGGCAGCGATGTCGCCCAGATCAAAACAAAGGCAGTGCTGACCGGCAATAAATATGTCGTCAACGGCTCCAAGATGTTCATCACTTCGGGGATGCGCGCCGATTATCTGACCACCGCAGTGCGCACCGGCGGCCCGGGCATGGGTGGCATTTCGCTGATGTTGATCGACATGACCGCGCCCGGCGTATCACGGACCAGGCTCGACAAGATGGGCTGGCGCTGTTCGGACACGGCGGCAATCCATTTCGACAATGTCGAGATCGCACCCGAAAACCTCATTGGCCCCGAAAATAGTGGCTTTGCCGGCATCGTGCGCAATTTCAACGGCGAACGGCTTGGCATGGCGCATGGCTGTTGCGCGATGGCGCGGGTGGCGCTCGCCGAGGCGGTTGCTTGGGCTACCAATCGCGAAACCTTCGGGAAGAAGCTGGCGGCGCACCAGTCGATCCGGATCAAACTCGCCGATTGCGCCCGGCAGATCGCCGCAACGCAGGCCTGGGTCGATCTCTGCGCCTGGCAGGTCAAGACCGGCTGCGGCCAGCCGGCCGATTTTGCCATGCTCAAGGTCCAGGCGACGCGCATGCTCGAACATGTCGCGCGCGAGGCGGCGCAGGTGCTTGGCGGCGCCAGCTTCATCACCGGCAGCAAGGTCGAACGCATCTATCGCGAGGTGCGCGTCAACGCCATCGGCGGCGGCAGCGAGGAGATCATGCTGGACATGGCCGGGCGGCAACTGGGGTATAGCTAGGTCTTTCTCGTTCCCCGTGCCGGGCTGGCAAGGAAACAGGCAGGGGCGTAACGCAAGCGCGGAAATGCCGCCCTCCCCAAGCGGCGCCGTGCCTGCTAGATACCAGCCATGCTAGCCCGCCGCTTTCTCTGGATCATCGCGATCGTCATTATGATCGTGATC